>CAMDML010000043.1 GCA_945902215.1 Klebsiella pneumoniae
TCCATCGGTGGCAGCTTTGTCTCGAAGAACATCGAAGACTACTACCTGACCCCGTGGGACCTCGACTACGGCCGCATCATCAACTTCAACCATGATTTCATTGGTCGTGAAGCACTTGAGCGCATGAAGGACAAACCGCATCGCCGGAAGGTGACGCTTGAATGGCATGCCGACGATGTGCTGGCCGTGCAGGCGAGCATTCTGCACGGCAAGCAGAACGGCAAATTCATGGAAATGCCCAATGCCCAGTATGCTGCCCACCCTTACGACATGGTCATGAGTGGCAGCAGGATGGTTGGAATATCGACGTATCCAAGCTATCTCGCCGTGGACCACCAGTGGATTTCGCTGGCTACCATCGACGAAGCTGATGCGACGCTCGACCGGGAGGTCACCATCATCTGGGGTGAGCCGAACGGTGGTTCCGGAAAGCCGGGGGTGGAGCCGCATGTCCAGAAGGAAATTCGCGCGCGGATCAAGCCGTGGCCGTATTCAAAGCTGGCCAAAGAGTATCGTCCGGAGCAAAGAGGCCGGAGTTACCCGGGAGCAAAATGAGAACAGTAAGGGACTTGACCGAAAACGCCCCGGGATCACCGGGGCTTTCTCGTTCGACGGCGATTGCCTGCCTTGAGTGTTGCCGCGGGCAGTGGCCCGCAACAGCCCGGCATTTCACCGGGTAACGAAAGCGAGGGCACCCGCTAACGGTGTCCCCGCTTTTTTGCCAGGGCTGGCTGTTCATCCCGCGGCTTCGTTGGGCAAAACAGCAAATCCAGACTATGTTGAAGCTCACTTCAGCGCCACCAACCAGAGCGCACGCTGCTCTATCAACTGGTGGAGCGCCACTACCCCACGTTCTGCGCCTTGATGGCCAAGACCGAACGCCCGCTGCCGGACTTTGTGCAGAAGGAGCTCGAGGCTTACCTCAAGTGTGGCCGGCTGGAACACGGCTTATGCCCCAGCTGCGCTTCCTGTTTGCCAGCAAACCAGAAGTGATGAGCAAAGCACTTGGCATTGTCTATCGCACGATTGCCACCCACCTGGTGCACGCCGCTGGCCACACGCACGACACAGCCCATACCGGAGCCATCACCTTCATCCAGCGTTTTGGCTCGGCGCTGAACTTGAATGTCCATTTCCATATGTTGTTCCTTGATGGCGTTTACGTCGGCAACAAGGCGAACAAGCTGACGTTCAAACAAGTCAACGCGCCCACCAAAGATCAGCTGCAAACGGTAGTGCAGCGAATCAGCGAACGGCTGGCCAAGCTGCTGACTCGCCAAGGCCTGCTGACGCAAGACGATGACAGCGCCTACCTCACGCTCGACGCACTCGACGACAATGCCCTGCATCACCTGCAAAGCCACAGCGTGACGTATCGCGTGGCGGTTGGCCCGCAGCAAGGCAAGAAAGTGTTCACGCTGCAAACCTTGCCGGCCCAAGCAGCAGAGGAGGGCGATGAACGTTTCCGCCAGGTGGGCAAGGTCGGCGGCTTCAGCCTGCATGCCGCCGTGGCCACCCAAGCCCACGAGCGTAGCAAGCTGGAACGGCTGTGCCGCTACGTGGCGCGGCCTGCCTTGTCTGAACAACGGCTGTCACTCACTCGCAGTGGCAACGTGAGATACGAGTTGAAGACGCCGTACCGGGATGGCACCACGCATGTGATCTTTGAACCGTTGGACTTCATTGCTCGCCTTGCTGCACTTGTGCCAAAGCCAAGAGTGAACCTGACGCGTTACCACGGCGTGTTTGCGCCGAATAGCCCCTACCGGGTCACCATTACTCCCGCCAAACGGGGAAAAGGATCAAAGACAACGACCAGTACCCCTGCAGAACCCGACGACCGCACTTTCATGGAAAGACGCGCCTCGATGACCTGGGCCCAGCGCCTGAAGCGGGTGTTCAACATCGACATCGAAACCTGCCGACACTGCCAAGGCCCGGTCAAGATCATTGCCTGCATTGAAGACCCGGTGGTGATCGAGAAAATCTTGAGCCATCTACGGAGCAAGGCAGAAACACAGGCAATGTTGTTGCCCCCGGCCAGAGCACCGCCAGCGGTAGGGCTGTTTGAGGAAGGAATCCAATTTTGATGATCACGGACGATGCGACTGAGAGCTTGCAGGGTGACGTGCGGGTGAGGGGCAGAAAACCTTGGTGAAAGCGGCGACACAACACCAGCGGTGGCAAGATTTCAGGCCGGATTGAGGGGCATCGGGGTCTGAAGAAGGGCTAATACGAGCAATACGAGCAGCGGGGGATGAACAATTCCGGGCTGGAATAAATGGATTGGGGCCTTATACTTCCTATACTCGTATATAGGCATCAAAGAGGATTGCCATCCTGTTTGTCGCGTTGTGCGATACTAGACAACCGGAAACAGCATGACTTTTTATTTCATCCAAAAAAGTCTTTAATCGAAGCTTTTTTTAACCCATAACCATGTTGCACATGATCCACCTCAAGCCCATGGAAAAACGGATATTGTCTATTTCCAGCCCAGCGAGTATGGTTTTATCCAGTATGTGACAACTGGTCCGACTGCATGCTTGGTGATTGCACAGACCGTGGGAAGACTACTCAAATGAGGTAACCAGGAGTTGAACGCGCAATGACATTGTTCCGACCAATTGTGTTTGCCTGTCTCCTGCTGCTTTCATGTAGTACGCAAGTTTCCCTGGCTGCCAGCGATGTCCTGCTGGTTAATGGCAATATTTATACAGCAAATCCCTCCGCACTCTGGGCGCAGGCGATTGCAATCACCGGCTCGCGCATCGATGCCGTTGGCAGCAACGAGGCAGTAATGGCTTTCGCCGATGCTGCTAGCAGGATCATTGATCTGCAGTCTCGCACTGTCATTCCCGGACTTGTCGACAGCCATGCGCATATGTGGCTGGGTGGACTCGCGCTGCAAGGTATCAATCTAGCCACACCCGAAATCTACATCGAACCTGCCGATTCCGATCGCTTCTTGGCGCACATCAGGGAATTTGCAACCAGCCACCCGGAAGAGAAAGTCCTCTATGGGCGCGCGCTTTTTCCGAGGACCGTCAACCGTACACAGCTGGATGCGGCGGTACCCGACCGACCGCTGTTGATTCACGCTCCTACAGAGCATTCCTTGTGGGTAAACAGCAAGGCATTGGAGCTGGCAGGGATCACCACCGAACCGCATTCTGATCCCATGCTGGAGGCGTACATCATTCGCGACACTGCGGGCGAGCCTACCGGCGTTCTGTTAGAAGGAGCGATGCAGCTCATGGAGCCTGTTACTGCCATCCAGGATTTTGAAACCCGGGTAGCATGGCTGAGTAACGCAGCGCAATATCTCAACCGTTTTGGCATCACCAGCGTGGTGAATGCTACTGGTAATTTGGACGAAATCCGCGCGTATGCTGCGCTGCGCGACCGCGGGGAACTGACGGTCCGTACCAGAACATCATTCGGGACTGTTGCAGTCAATCATCAACTGTCACAGCGGTTTCTGGACCAGCTTGAGGAAGCACGCACCCTGCAGGATGCTGAATGGGTCGGGGCAAATTTGATCAAGTTCTTTGCCGATGGTGCGGGAGGGCCGCCACTGTACCAGCCCGAAGATTTTCAAGCGCTCGTGCTCGAGCTGGATCGGCGCGGCTACCAGATCATGACGCATTCGCTGACTGCTGTAACCACACGGACTGTGCTGGATGCCTACGAACACGCCATCAAGACCAACGGCCCGCGTGACCGCCGATTCAGGATTGAACACGCCAGTAATGTACCAGTCGATGAGATCCCGCGCTTTGCCGCGCTCGGTGTCACTGCCAGCATGCAGGCCGAATTCTGCTGCAATGATCAGCCTGGACTTTCAAATGCTTGGCAATCACTGCTGAAAGCCGGCGTCAATCTGGTGTTTGGCAGCGACTGGCCCTGCACCTTTCCGCCTGACCCCTTCACCGCAATTCAGCAGAGTCTGGAACGCACGGTGCGCCCGGTCTTCGCCCCCTACACACCTTTTCCGCAAAAGATTGCCGGCACTCCACAAGAAAGCCTGACTGTCGAACAGGCGGTGGATGCGTACACTCGTAGCGCTGCCCATGCCGCCTATATGGACGAGAATATTGGCACGCTGGAGGCTGGCAAACTTGCTGATCTGGCAGTGTTGACCCAGGATATTTTCAACGTGCCGACAACATCCATCGGCAACACGCAGGTGGTATTGACCATGGTGGGCGGAACAATAGTGTTCGATCAGATGAAGATTCGTCATTGAGGCCATGATGATGCAGATTAGACAGAGTCCATACACGCATGGAGCACATGCCAGTCCAAACACTCCACTCAACTTCACATCATGGTGGACGCGCAGTTTGTTTTTGCTGTCCGGCATGCTGATGCTGCCTGCTACCGCCATTGCTGCCGAAGAATTCGATGCTTTCGGTCTTGTCACCGTACTGCCAGCAAAGCCAGGCGATCACTGGGTGTGGTTTGCAGGAGGCGGTCGCGCCAGCCTTATGGATGCGGGTTCCTCCAAGTACCTGGGCAACTTCGCTGTTGGTGGCCAGGCGCTCCCGGAATTCTCGCCAGATGGCCGTTTTATTTATACGCCAGAAACTTTCTGGTCGCGTGGTACGCGCGGGACGCGCGCCGACATCGTCACAGTGTTTGATGCACGCACGTTGCTCCCTGTGGACGAAATCACGATCCCGGCGAAAAGGGTGCAGATGTTGAGCCCAATAGGTGGAGTGGAACTCTCCGATGATGGCAGGTTTCTGGCAGTTTATAACCTCACCCCGGCAACCTCGTTGAGCATCATTGACATGACTGCGCGCAGTCTCACCGGTGAGTACGACATTCCCGGATGCAGCCTGGTATACAGTGCCGGCGACCGGCGCTTCGTATCCCTTTGCACTGATGGCGCCGTGCTCACACTGGGTATTGATGACGAAGGTCTCGAAGTGAGCAAAGAAAGAAAAGAAGCTTTTTTGGACCCTGAACTGGACCCGGTCACCGAACGTGCGGTCCGCTACCACGATGAGTGGTTGTTTGTGTCCTACGCAGGCATCATTCACCCTCTCGATGTCGGCGATGATGAAACTGCGTTTAACGAGCGGTGGTCGCTCTTCACACCTGAGGATCGCGCCGGTAACTGGCACATTGCAGGGACTCAGCATCTTGCGATAGATCGAGGGACAGGCGAGTTGTACGTTTTGGTACATCAGATTGAGTCACAAGATGAACCCATCTCCCAAGATGGAACCGAAGTTTGGGTCTATGACATAGCAGAGCATCGCCGTACCCGTCGAATCCCTTTGCAGGATCCGGCGACAGAGGCTGATGCTAATGCTGGCGGCTACAAAGCCATTGAGATAACCAGCGGGGAGCAGCCCTTGCTGCTGGCGTCCAGGGCTGGCGGTGGTCCCGGTCCTGGAGGTGGTGCTCCTGAGGTACTTGTTTTCAAGGCACGCGATGGGAGTTTCATGCATAAGATCATGTCCCCACCTTCAGGTGCGCTCTTTGTACCCCACAGCGGCAGGTGAAGCCTGATGGTGGATCCGGTTATAAAATTCGTGTTGCAATATTCGCTGGTCCTGCTCTGGTTGATGGCTATCCTCCATAAGGTACTGGATATTCCACGCTTTGCCGCGACGGTGGCAGACTACAAGCTCTTGCCTGTCATATTTGCCGGCCCAATCGCTGTCTTCGTGATAATGTTGGAGTTCTGCGTCATGGCAGCACTATTGTTTGTGCCCCTGCTCCCGGTGGGTCCACTCGGCAGTGCGGCATTACTGACTGTTTATGGTATTGCCATCGGTTTAAATCTCGCGCGAGGACGGCGCAATATTGACTGCGGCTGTTTCGGGCCCCATGCCCGTCAGCAACTGGGCGGTTGGCTGGTATGGCGCAATCTGCTGCTGGCAGTGATCAGCCTGGCGTGTTTGTTGCCCGTGAGCTCCCGTGAACTCCTCTGGCTGGACAATCTCACTACCGTAGCTGCCGTCAGTGTACTCGCGGGTCTGTATCTGATCGTGGTAATGCTAATCGCCAATACTGACGCAGTTATCAGACTCAGGCGCTGACTGTGATTACTGCACTTATCGTCTCCAATATTGTTCTCTGGATACTCGCGTTGGTCTTGGTGACTGTCGTGTTTGTACTGGTACGGCAGACCGGCGTCCTTTTCGAGCGAGTTTCTCCTGCAGGAGCACTGATTGTCAGCCATGGACCAAAAGTGGGAGAACTTGCCCCTGTGTTCAAGGTATCCAACCTCAACGGCGTCCAATTCGATGTTGGTGGTTCCAGAGAGTCAGGCCGCAGCCTGCTGTTGTTCTTCCTGTCACCCACCTGCCCGGTTTGCAAGGTTCTATTACCCGCGCTGAAGTCCATTGTGCAAAGTGAAGCACGATGGCTGGACGTAGCGTTTGCGAGCGATGGCATTCAGGAAAAACACTCGGCATTTATCAAGGTCAATCGATTGGAATCATTTCCGTACCTGCTGTCGACAGACCTTGGCGTGACTTACCGCGTTGGCAAGCTGCCCTATGCGGTCTTGCTGGATGCTACAGGTGTCATCCGAGCCAACGGTCTGGTAAATTCCCGGGAGCATCTGGAGAGTCTGTTCGAAGCCATGGAGCGCGGTGTCGCGTCATTGCAGGAATACATGGGGAAGTCTGAGCAAGGCCTCGGGACCTCTGCGAAGTAACTGCTTATCATAAACACGGGGCGGGCTGAGAGGAGCACAAGCACATGCATGATGACAACTGGATTGACAGGCAATTTGTAACGGCCGCAAGAGGGCTTGCCCGCAGAACATCGCGTCGGAGCGTCTTGACGCGACTTGGCGCGTTGCTGGTCGGTGCTGGCACACTACCGTTGCTGCCATTGTCGAGGCTTTCTGCCCAAGTGCCCGATACTGGGTTTGTTGACACCGGTCTGACCGGAGAAGCAGCCGATCCCGCTAGCTGCAATTACTGGCGTCATTGTTCAATCGACGGCTTCCTGTCCAGTTGCTGCGGCGGCACACCGAATACCTGCCCTCCAGGGACAGAAATGTCCGCAGTTACCTGGATTGGCACTTGCCGCAACCCTGCTGACAATCGTGACTACCTGATTTCCTACAATGATTGCTGCGGCAATGTCGGTTGCGGTCGTTGCTGGTGCGATCGAAATGAGGGTGACAAGCCCAGTTATGTAGTCAGCAGATCCAACGATATCAATTGGTGTCTTGCCGCGAAGAGCACCGCTTACAGCAGCACAGTAGCTCTGGTTCTTGGACCCGTAGAAGTGGACTGAGCGGTTTATGCGCTATCCGGTTGCAGGCTTTCTTCTCATGGCATATTTTGTATGCGGTATTTCCTCACGGGCACAGGCTGCAACGCCGCAGACCAACTATATCCTGCGCTGCATGGGCTGCCATTTGGTGGATGGCAGCGCAACACCCGATCATATTCCGGCCTTGCGTGGCGTAGATCGATTTCTGTCCGTCGAGGGTGGACGCGAATACCTCATTCGTGTGCCAGGCGTTTCTCTTTCTATACTAGGCGACCAGGAACTGGCAGACCTGATGAACTGGGTGTTATTGCGATTTGGGACGTCCGGATTGGGCGCTGATCTCACTCCCTACACACCGGCTGAGGTGGCTGAATACAGAAAGCTCCCTTTTACCGGAGTCAACTCTGTACGCTTGGCACTGATCGCGGCGATTGACGCGCAGGACTAAAGCACATTTCGATACTGTCTATAGCAAGTATCTGCAGCAGGACTCAAGGCTTCACCCTGCCACTACAACATAGCGCACTTTGCCCAACTCAAACGCTGCCACTTCTTGCAAGCCCATTGCAATATGAGCCTTGCGGGAAGCTTCGTTGTCATAACGAATGAATGACATGACTGGCGCCTGCTGCATGTGCGCGCGCTGAGCACGGAACATCGCGGATGCAATGCCACGACCGCGAAACTCACGTGCGACGCAGATAGGACCATGCAGATAGGCTGCTGGATTGGGGTAGGCTTTCAACATGGCCTGAATGATTGGAACATGGGCCTGAGCCTCGCGCGGGGTAAATGCCACATACCCGGTTACAAATTTGGCGCTTCGAGCCACGATCAGCGATTTACTCGCGATGGCCTGCTTGAACCATTCCCGTGTGAAACGCGCAGAAAGGCTCCCGCCGTGCTCCGGTTGATTTTCTTCCTGTACGCCAAGGATGCCTTCAATATCCTCCTCGCTTGCCAAGCCAACAGCGAAATCATCGAAAGCCATGCCACCACCCCCCCCCAGGCAGGAAGCTCTGGCTACTGACGCCAGTTTGCAGCGCGTTCGAAATATTCTGGCAAGTCTCCGGAAACATCCAGGATTCTATAGGACGCATGCGGATCACACTCATAGGATTCGGTGACAACAGAGCCGCGTCGGGTCAATGTGCCGTTGTTGGTAAGAGGCCTGGTGTAATATTTTGGGTCATGAAAACTGTATTCCCGGGCGATGGAATTATCAGATGTGAGCCACATCCGTTCTGTCAAAGAGGCCTCCGGTGAGATGGGGGCTCCGTTCGAATTGTAATACATTGGTTTGAATCCCCGGGTTTCAATTATCAGTACTTCTCCTTCCCAATGACCGATCGAATAACCCATAAAAGTAGGGTTGATGTTTTCGGGAAATTCACGTCCGTCCAGGAAAATATATCTTTGCGCGTTTCCAATATCGTTCGGAAAATCCATTTTGAGTACTTGGTTCTCGTAAAAAATATCGACTGGTGAACCTCCCCTGACACGCAAAGTTCTCAGCAAGCCAGGATTCACACAGCGATTGATTGGATCATCCATGTCCTTGTAGTTATCCAGGGTCATTTGCCCTTCTGGAGTATAGGAGGTGATGGCTTTTTTAATGCCTCGCGTTGCCACGCCCCAGAACCCTGTGAAATGTTCCGGGTCTGGAGCAGCCATTGAATCCGATTTATGGAGGGCAAAGGGTGCAGCTTCCCAATTTACAGGATCAGCTTTAACTCCGGGTACGCCTGTATCTTCAGCAACATACTGCCCAAGAATTTTTCCTTCGACTAACTCACCACTGAATTCATCGAGACGTAATGCATCACCACCATCGTAAACATCCAGGGTGAATGCAATGGTACTATCCTCGATATTGCCAATCACTGGACTGCCATCAGCAAAGATTTGCACCTGCTGGTCGTTTTGTTCAATTGTCAGCAGAAATTTGGTGACCGGACTGGTTAAGAGTTCCACTTGCCAAACGCCGATAAAATCGACCTGGGCTGCCTGCACAAAAGAGTACAAGGAACTTGCTAGAACGATAGTGATCACGCGCATGAACATTACGCAAACAATCTTCAGGGTGTCAGGCATTTATTGACTCCGTCCGTTTAAAACCTGCGCTAAATTATTGCAAAGGTCCGGCAGATCCCAGATCCAGTACAGTGCCATCTTCCTTTGTAACAGTTTGTGGCCAAATCAACGGTCGCGCGTCTCTTCCAAGTCGACCATAAACCGTCACTTTGTCGCCAACCTGAAGAGTATCCTTTGTCCAACCGATTCTGTTCATTGCACCAAGATTCATTGTCACAATGGCCCAGTTGACTTTTGTTCCATCTTCAGCAGTTACCCGCATGATGTATTGCGCGTGCGGATTTGCAAAGAAAACCTCAGTAAGCTCTCCTGAAACAGTACCATATTTGTCCGGATCAAAATCCGTACTATAGGCGTGATGGGCCAAAGCGTTTGTTCCCGACAACAACAGGTAAACAGCAATAAAAAACGCAGCTTTGAAAATCATGTTTACTGCTCCTGTCCTGTGAGATGAATTTTGGATTACCCGGAAAGTGACTGCAACTTGTAGCTGCCCTTTCCCCAGAATTTGAACCAACAATCAGGCGAGTTTCAAAGTTGCATTTTTGGCAAAAATGGCTAGACACATTTTCGATGCGTTAGGCTAACGCTGTCGAGTGTCTAGAATATCGGGGGCTTGCCAGTTCGTGCTTGCTACTCTGGTACTGCTGGTGGGCGGACATCCTTGTCCAGTTATTGCTGCTGTTATCAAAAAGTGTAATTAAGGCTCAATTGGTATCTTCTGCCGTAGATATCATACTGGTTGTTCTGGGGTTGCTGTCCGCCGCCCTGGTTCTCCGAGGCTGCGATCGGTGCATCGCGGTTGAACAGGTTAGCGACGTTCAGGCTTGTTACCCAATTGGCACCTGCGGCAGTTTCTCCGCTATAACTAAACACGAGGTTGGCTGTGGTCTGCGAGGCGACGCTGTTGTCGTCAACATCCCTTCCTTCCACCCACAATATATTATTTTTGGTGTCGCCATAATAATTTCCCACCAAGCTTATACCGTAGGGCCCAAGGTTATAGTGGGCAGATGCCACCGCGCTCCATTCCGGACTGTTCAAACTGCCGACGTCGTCCCGGTTGATAGCCCCTGGTGTAGCCTGCACTGAGTTCTCGCCGAGATATCCGGCTAAAAACCGGATACCCAACTGCTCGCTCTCATTGCTGAAGAAATCCGGCTCCATGTCGTAGCGCATTTCCAGGTCGACACCGGAAGTCAGGGCGGCCGAAACATTCAGGTTGCCGTTCAGCAATTGCTGAACCCTGCCGTCGGATCCGCGGACTATCAGGCTGCAGAGGTCCTTGGCGCCGGCAAAGCAGTCGTTGACGATACGCTGGGCACCCAGTGAACCAACGCGATCAGCCATATCTATCTCATACCAGTCTGCCGAAACCTCGAAGCCGCTGATCCATGAGCCGGCGCCAGGCTGCCAGACGATGCCAGCCGTCATCGTGTCAGCGATTTCAGGCCGCAGGTTGGGGTTGCCACCGCTCTGGGCGGTAATGAACGAAGTGGCTCCGTTCAAGCTCGGGTCGTTTATGGTGGCACCTCCACCGGTGACCTCGAACAGCTCACCGAAAGTAGGCTCACGCACGTCGCGTGACCGGGTGGCGCGGATACGCAGGCCGTCCATCAGCTGGATCTCGCCGCCGAGCTTCCAGCTTTCGATTCTGCCGGTCAACGAGTAGTCTGAAGAGCGATAGGCCACGGTAGTATCAAAGCGCTGGTTGCCGGATGCGGACTCCCAGATGGGAACGTTGACCTCGCTGAATGCTTCCCAAACGTTGAAGGCACCGGTGGCCCAGGATGTAGCCGTGAAAAGAAACAAACTTCGGTTGCCACTGATGGGTCCCCCCGCTATGCCGCGGATGCCTACTGACGGTGCGTTAAGAGGCCCCTGTTCGCTTTCAACAGGGGTAGCGTACTGGTTGAACCATTCATCACGCCAGGTCAGGCCGGCCGCGAAGCTGATCGGGCCGGCGCCCCAACCCTCGTGCAATTCGCCGGTCAGCAGTATCTCTGCGAAATGCTGGTCGAGATCGCGAAAGCCCTTCTTGTTGCCCATTACGTAGCTGGAAGCCTCCCTCGAGGCGCTGGCGAGGCCGAACATGTTCAGGGGCACACAATCACGGATTGCGTTATCGTCCCAGATCGGCGAAAGGGCAGGCGCAGCGCCACTCGGGAAGTCCTGGAGCCGGGGGGTTGTCGTAGTTAGCCCTTTCACTGAGGCTGCAAGTTGCTCCGGCGTCGGGTTGAAACTCTGCACGTTGCAGATGATCGCGCCTGTAGTGGGATTGCGTACCGCATCAAGCGCCATTGCGAGGCGGTCGCTGCGCACTATGGGATAGCCGGCCGAGGTCAGTTTCGACTCACCGTACTGGTAGGTTGCACGCAAGTTCCAGCCGTTTTCAAAGTCGTGATCGAAACCGGCGGAGGTCGAAAACATCTGGCTGATATTCCTGTTGTCGCGGCCATCGTCGATATTGAAGCGGCCTGGAATGCGAATCTGGCCGCTCTTCTGGATTTGGATCGAAGTCCGTTTCTCGGCAATCATCGCATTGCGTACGACATCGGGCAGGAACGGGTTATCGACATAGGCTGTCAGGAAATAATTTGTACCTGCCCAATTGCCACTGCCGAGCAGGTTGTTGCCATTGGACTCAGTGCGGCCAAGCATCACCTGGCCGAAAAGTTCGGTGGAAGCGCTCAGTGAGTACTTTATGGCACCAAAAGCCGAACGATTCTTCACTTCGTTACCGGTGGGGCCGTTCAAGTAAGAGCGCTTGGCCAATTCTGCCTCAGGCCCCCCCGACTGCATGTTGTTGGTGCCGGCGCCGAAACGGTTGGGGATATCACCACTGACGAAGGGACGCACACTTTTGCCATCCTCGGAGAAAGTATAGCGATTCAGCCCGAAGCCAGTTTGGCTGATCAGCCCGGTTGCGGACTGCGTCGCTGAGTGCACGTTTGGCGCTGTGATGCGCTGCGGCACACTGGTGTTACCCGGGGTCCAGGCCGGATTGATTACAAGGCCGATACTGTTCCAATTTTCAGTGTCGTAGGGCGAGCGCAGGATCTGTTTGACCTGGCGGGATTCGATAGAACCGATCAGGTTCAAGCGGTCGCCAATCTGCTTGCCACCGGCCACGCTGAAGTTCCAGTTCTCGCCGTCACCCATTTCAGTGATGCCGGATGAAACGCTGGTCTTGACTCCCTCGAAATCCCGATCAAGCACGAAGTTCACCACACCTGCCAGCGCATCGGCGCCATAAGCAGCAGAGGCGCCGCCGGTCACGACGTCAACAGAACGAACGAGGGCGGTAGGAAGATTGTCCACATTTACACTCGAGGAACGGTCGGCCGGGACGATGCGGGAGCCGTCAAACAATATCAACGTGCGCTGCTTGCCCATGTTGCGCAGGTTCAGGTAGCTGCCGCCAGCATCGCCAAACAATGTCGCGCCACTGCGTTGGGCAGTTTGTGTATTCAGGAACTGGGGCAGGGCATCCAACTGTTCGGAAATACTAATGCCGGGTCTCAGATCGGAAATATCCGCCATGGTTACCGAGGTCACCGGAGTTGGCGTCACCATACCGTCGGTAGTACGGATGCGGGTACCAGTAACCTGGATTTCTTCAAGCTCTTCGCTGGCGGCTTGCGCTGCTTGTTGGGTGAACAGAACTGTCGCGACAGACAAGGCCATGGCACTGACCTTGAACAACCGATGGTTGGTAGATTTCATTATATTACGCTCCCGATAAGAAAAGTTGTTTAGCCGTGATCGACATCTTGTAGTTGTTTTTATGAACTTTTGTATTGAAAGACCATCGAGATAATAAGCAGTCAGCCGTTCTGAATATACAAATATATTGAAAATTGTAAAGCTTAAGATTCCATACAGTATTAGTTATATCTCCCATAGTTATCGGACCGGCCGGTTTGGCAATATTGCGGCGCAGCAATATTGACCGTAAGTTCCCGCTTCTCATTCAGAATCGCCGTCCAATCCTTTAATGCGTCTTTTTGCGGATAGTTCGGATGGAGAAATCCGGCTAATAATTAAACGTTGGATGGTCCAGCCACCTAGCGGACTGAAGAAGATGCAATCAGATCATTCAACAGCGCAGACATTTGGGGTAGTTCTCCCAACAACCCGAAGTTTCCCTCCGTCATGAGCTCTGCCTTGCCCGCAGCATAATCCACCGGACTAAATCCTCTATCATCTGTAGCGGCAAGATCTGCACCCATTGCTACCAAAGCCTGAACAACATCCAGCCAATTCAACCGCACTGCAAGATGCAAGGGCGATTCACCGCTGTACCCGCCCTTCTCATTGAAGCCAGCGGCATTGGTAAAATCATAACTTGCCCCCTTGTCCGAGAGTGAAGCGCCTGCGGAAACCAGCATCTCCAATGCCCGAATGATCGTACTTTGATTCTTGCCTCTGTTGCGGGTCCCACCCGGGTTCAGCAATGCCAGAATTGGTGTGAAACCATTTATGTTGGCAAGCTGAACATCGGCACCATTGATCAACAGCAACTCCATCATTTCCAAATCAGCTGAATAAGCTGCACGTTGCAAGGGAGTGGATCCTGTGGTCAGGAACGGATTGTCATGCGCTCGATCGAAGACAATGTTGCGCGGAGGGGGGGCCAACTTCAAACGCAAATCAGGATTGGCGCCACGCTCCAGCAGCATGGCCGCAATTTCAATGCCAGTGCTATTTTGCACAGGAGGAAGATCATCACGGGTGCCGGCTGGCACAATGTTGGTGTCAGCTACTGCATATAGCGGCGTACGTCCGTAATAATCCCATTGATTCACATCTGCCCCAGCTTCAATCAAATATTTCGCTATATCAAAGCGCATATTTATCAAAGCCAGAATTAACGGAGAAACATTGTCCGGGTCAGGGAGGGTTTTATCTGCACCCGCTTCGAGCAAGATCTTGACACACTCCAGACAGTCTTCACGGACAGCAAAAAGCAAAGGTGTGAAACCTCCGGAGAGCATTTCCTTGACGCGTGGCTCCGCTGTAACTCTCCGCTCCCAATCGCGCGTAACAGCACGCTTATCTACAATTGCACCATTATCGACAAGCAACCTCACCATTCCAGGATGACGACGGGCAGCTGCCCACATCAGGGCAGTTTGCCCTCCCCATCCTTCAACTGCATTCGGATCAGCGCCCAGACTGATTAGCAGACTGGCAGCTTCCGTATTTCCGGTACGGGCTACGGACATCAGTGCTGTCTGCCCCTCCTGGTTTTCAGACTCTACATCTGCACCTGCATCAAGCAGCAACTTGAGCATGCGCGTATTCCCAACGGCTGCTGCTTCGCTTACTGGTGATGCCCCATATTCATTTCTTGAATTGACATTGGCCTCTCGCCTGATCAACAGTTCGACCATTGCATAATTTTCATGAAATACCGCCCAATGAAGCAATGTAGTTCCATCAGCAGACGGTGAATTTATATTCACACCCGATTCGACCAATGCCATGACCGTATCAAAGTCCTGGCGCTTTGCCGCCCTCAGCAAAGCTTCATCTGCAACAACCAGCGGGGCTAAAAGTACCAATGCGGCACCAACTATCAGCTTGAATCGACACACACTCATGCTATTACCTGATTAATTCCGGCGACATCAAACGCCACTCAACAAGCCAGTACTATCCCCATACTTTTCAACAGCAATATCAGCCTTGTTAAGCATTGTCAGCATGAGATTGGCCAACGGAGTATCCTGCGGGTAGCTCACATGAAGGCCTCCTTTCAGTGCCCCACTGGCATGCCCGAGGATAACTGAAGGAACAGGATCATTGTTGTGAACATTGCTGTCACTCATACAACTACCATAAAGAATCATCGAATGATCAAGCACGGAACCATCCCCTTCTGGCATGTCAGCAAGAGTTTTCACGAATTTTGCAAATGCAGAGCAGTACCAGGATTGAACTTTGGCAAGTCTGGTTAGTTTGTCAGGCAGATTCTGATGATGGGACAAGGGATGGAATGCATCGGATACACCAATATGAGTGTAGGTACGCATACTAACCTCTCTATCAGCCATGAAGGTTGCAATGCGCGTCAGGTTAGCCTGATAAGCCAGCGCCATAAGGCTGTACATAAGATCCAGGTGAGCAGGGAAATTCCCGGGCACACCTATTGGCGCATCCGGAATTTCAATGTGAGAGAGGTCCTGTTCTTGCAGTTTCTGTATCTGTCTTTCCACATCCCTTACAGAGTCTAAATACTCACCGATTAAAACCCGGTCAGCTGCACCCAATTCCTTGTTCAAACTTTCAGCATCTTGCCGTACACGGTCAAGCAAACTTCCGGTCTCACTGGCAATTCTTTCACGGTGCTCATCAGTATCTCCCTGGCCGAATAGCCGGAAATACAGCTTTCTGGGATCGGCTTCCATTGGGAGAGCCTGGGTTGGTGTTCGAAATGAAATGGTAGAAGAGTAACTTCCGGCACTACTGCCATTCGTTGACAGCTCCAATGACGGGAATGGCGTACCCTGACCAAGAGTTCTGGCAGCAATTTGATCCAGAGTGATTCCATCATCGGGGTTGCTGGTTCCAGCTGGAGCTACGCAACGCAACCATGTACCTGCAATGATTCCATGGGGATCAGGACTCTCCGCCGGCTTATTGCGCAAGCCGCTGACAATCGTCATTTGATTTTCATAGCCTTTCAGCGGTGCAAGAATCTCAGGCAACTCAAAACCCGCGCCTTCTATTGCCGGTGTCCAACGGCTCATGATTGCACCGTGCGGGATATAGATGAATCCCATTCGCAAGGTATTCGCCAATGCGGTATTTGACTGTGCTGTAGCTGCCGGAATCATTGCATCAAGCAACGGCAATGCGATAGCAGCACCAGCTCCCCGCAACACATGACGACGGGAAAGATGTTTTTTCGTGATGAACATGTGCGTGCCCTCTCCTGATCAATATGATGCAATTCTTGAAGCCTTACAGACCAACAGTTGCTGCCACCATATCTGCTTGTGCTTCCGGCTCTGCTGCTTGCTTGAATCTGAATTGCGTACTTGCAACTATTCCCATCACAACATCGTAAAGCTTGTACTCTCCAAACTCCGCCTGTCGCACTATATTGCGCACAGTTGGCATATCCAGGGCAGCAATTGGCCTCCCCAGCGCATACAGAAGAAGCTTGGATGTAATATTTTGAACAAAAAGCTCAGGTCGCTGCAGCACATGTTCACGAAGATCATTCAGCCCATTGATTGGCGTCCCATCAGGCAGTACACCAGTTGCATCAATTTTTGAACCAACAAAGCGGTCGATAGTACGGAATCTGCCAACAGCATCAAAGTTTTCGAAAGCAAACCCCAATGGGTCAATGAGCCCATGGCAAGAGCTACAGCTGGGATTGTTCCTGTGCACCGCCATCCGTTCCCGTACTGTCAATTGTTTCTGATCGGCCGAATTGGCAACTAACGCTTCCACATTGGGTGGCGGATCAGGAAGAGGTGTTCCGGAGATGTATTCAAGAAAATATTTCGCACGCAAAACCGGAGACGTACGATCTGGATAGGAGGAAACCATCAAAACACCACCTTTGCCAAGTAATCCGCTTCGCTCAGGACGATCAATTTTGACTTTACGAAACGTGTCACCTTTTACATCCTGAATATCGTAATGCAAGGCCAGGCGCTCATTCAAAAAGGTATATTCGGAAGTCAGTAATTCAACCAAACTGTGATTACTGAAGAAAATATCTTCTACAAAAAGCAGAATTTCTTCCTTGAACAACTCACGCACCCCCCTGTCTATATCGGCAAAAAACATGGGGTCTGGATCTATTGAGTCCAGCGCAGCAAGGTTCAGCCATTGATATGCAAAATTGGAAGCCAACACCCTGGCCCTGGGATCTTCAAGCATCCGCCGAACTTGCGTCTCCAAATTCCCTGGTATTTTAAGCTGGCCGGCTTCAGCCACATCCAGCAAGGTCTCGTCTGGTATTGAACTCCACAGGAAGAATGACAATCTGGAAGCCAGCTCAAGATCTGTCAACTCGTGTATGGAGCCAGGTTGGGCGTCCATGGGCATACGCTCATACCTGTAGAGGAACTTCGGACTTGCAATAATTGCTGTAAGTGCATGGCGCACTCCGGTTTCAAATCCGGATATTGCGTAGCCTTCGTCATAAACCGTCAACAACTGCTGGATTTCCGACTCAGTTATTGAACGGCGAAACGCTTTTCTCCCAATTGCTTCGATAATCTGAGTGGCACATGCAACCTCCTCTTGAGTCCCTGATGGATAACAAGTGAAGATAGTATTTCTGGCAGGTGTCTTGCTAACCCCTGATGGGTCAAAGGGCCCCTGGATTTCAAAAGAATCCACCCTGATGATGTTCTGTCCGCCGCCTGGTGTAGTTGAATGCAAGGTGCCTTCAAATTCAGCAAAGGAGCGATGTACAAAGGTAACCGCAATTTCATGTGGACCGGCCTCAGCATGAAATTTGATGCTCTTGAGCCTGTTGTTTATGGCATCAACTGCGGGATCTCCCATTTGGTCAATTGCGCGAAGATCATCTCCTCCACCAATGTCCGTCTCGAAAATTCGAACACCGTCATAGGTTGCAATCAAGGTATGGGTGAACTCCTGGTTAGACACCCACAAAGCTCTTGCCATATCAGCAATGTTCAGCTGATATTCCCCATCAGCCGGAAAATAATGCTCAACAGCAAAACCCCCTCTCGTCCCCAGCGGGAGTGCAGCAACATGTGAATGCTGGGTACCATTATTTCCAGCTCTGTAGGTAATACCACCGGCTCGAACATCAACACCGCCTACAGCTTGCTCTACCACTATCCTGGCAGCAGTCAGCGATTGATCCAGAAATAACGCCGAAACCCTAAGCACCTCAGCGACATTATCAAACCCGTCAACAGTTGGATCTTGTGGTAACAAGGACTCGGCATCAACCTCAATTCCCAGCAAATCACGAATGGCATTTGCGTATTCCTTACGATTCAGGCGATGCAAGCCAACATGACCGACATGGCTGGCAAGATTGCCAGCATGATCAAGACTGCCAGTAAGCCAGCTTACAAATGTCTCTGAGCTGGGCAAGTCAGGCCGGAGTGTAGCCCCAGTCGGGGGCATCAACCCGCCCTGAAGCTTTTGCACTACCTTTTCCCAAACTTCTGGATTCTCCGGAGCGTTACCAAGATCAAGCAAATCAAAGGCAAGGCTGCCAGCCCAATCGGAAGAATTATGACACTCCATGCAATAGCTATCCAAGAACTCATGGCGCGTCCCCGCCTCTGCATTGCGTGGATAGCTTTGAGCCACACCTGCATTTTCAACGTCAGCAGTGGCTCCAACTGCAATATCAGCTGCACACCCTGCGATTATCAATACCATTGATCTTGTCAGCATTCTTGAAGTAATCATTACGGCATAATTCCTACATGACGCGTTTCTCGCAGATGTGAATATAAACTGCGGAACCCTCTATCGATAAACTCTTCGGAGTTTTTCCACTCTGATTTCATGTTTTCTGCCAGATTGAGCGCCAACACCTCGTCCACGCTCATGCTTTTGCGCAGTTGAGCTACAAGTATTTCCATCAGATTTTTATAGAGGCCAGAAAGCTCCCTGACTTCGTCCAACATCAGAACGGTACCGCTCCCCGGGACTACGACTGTGTCTTGATTGATTAATCCCAGGATTTGCCCGTAGGCATCAACAATGCCGCCAATAAACCCGTTTGTAGCAAGGTCAGGAATTGCCCACATGTCAGACCTTATCGCAGATCCTGTAAAGAGGATGTTCTGCTCGGGGAAATAGACATATAAATCGCCATCAGTATGCGCTTGCAACATATAACCCAGCTCTATGCTCCCCCCTCGAAACGGGATACTGAAGTTTTCATAGAAGGTTTGTGTAGGCAACGCATATGAATTCACTGGCTGATGAATAATCACATCCCCACGATCACGAATAGTCGTGGCCAACCACTGCTTGGTATTCTCATGAGAATAAATTGGCACTCCATCCTGACCCAGCGCTGCATTCAAGCCCGCCACATCTGCATGCCAATGCGTCAGAATCAAACCTTTGATTCTGCCCACCCCGGTAAATTCACGTACGAATTCAAGATATGAACTTGCATACTGTTCGGAAACACCATCTATCAGGAACAAGCCGTCTTGATCAACTGCAACAAGCGTATTTCCCGCGGGGCCAACAACCAGAATCACATCATTACCCAACTCTACTGCTTTGTAGTTTTCATCCTGGGCGGCTGCAGGAAATGCAACAACTATCAAGAGCAGCCAAATAAAGAGTGGCAAACGCTTATGCCCAAGCGTCTTGCTGCTCTGACTTCTCATAACTTGCGCACCAGTTGTCATCGCTAATTATCAACTTCTGATAATTGCATTGGATATCCCGGGAATAGTATTTACACCGAATTGCTTCATCGCAATCTGTAGTTCCTGATCGAGAATTCGCAAAACCTGCGTTACACCAGCCTGCCCGAATGCAGACAATCCCCAGGCATAAGGCCTGCCTATACACACAGCGTCTGCACCCAAGGCCAGGGCTTTTATAATGTCGGTACCGCGCCTGATTCCACCATCAAGCAGTATCGGAATTCTGCCCTGCACAGCGTCAGCCACTTCTGGAAGAGACTCAATGGTTCCTACTCCGCTCTCTTCAGCCCTGCCGCCATGATTGGACACAAGAATCCCATCAACTCCGTTTTCTATGCAAAGCGTTGCATCCTCAGCAGAAGTAATTCCTTTCAGAACCAGCTTCATTGATGTGCTGTCTTTAAGTCTTCGAACAAAATCCCAATCCATTCCGGGATTGAAAACTCCCGCGCCCGCAGGCCGGTCCAAGCCGACGAAGTTGCCTTTTTCCTCTACAAAATCATGGCACTCGGTACACTCGTCAGAACGCCGATCAAAGCGTCGCATCCGATCCTGATTCCGTGCAGGCACATCTACCGTCAGGAAGAGAACTGGAGACCCGGCCGCCTCCGCCCTGCGGACTAGCGCCATAGTGAGATCCCAGGATGTCGAGGGGTATAACTGGAACCATGCCGGTTCACCCAATGCTTCACTGACAGTTTCTATATTGTAGGAGGCAACCGTAGACAATATCTGTTTGTGTCCGGTAACGCGGGCACCTCTTGCTGCCTCCACCTCACCAAATTCATGCATTGCACCCATCACCCCTACAGGGGAAAGCAATATCGGCGAATGCAGCGGAATACCAAATAATTCTGTCGCAGTGTCAACCTTGCTGACATCAATCAAGCGGCGTGAGCGCAATGTTATTTTTCCGAAGCCTTCCCGATTGGCTCTCAGGGTAACTTCGTCTTCTACGCCTTGGGAAAGGTAGGTCCAGTGGGCCCGGCTCAAGCTGCTGTGAGCGGCTCTTTCCATATCGAATATATTGACCGCTGCCTCAGCAGAGTCCGGAATGAAATCTTCGTCCTCGACGATCTGGCCCAATATTTGACCTGGAAGCAACGCTCCTACCGCCCCCATGCCTAAAGGTGAAGCAAAAACGGGACTTGCTGCGAGATATTTCAAAAACCGCCTACGCACCTGCTCTTGATTATTCATCTATGTCTCATAAATTCCAGCCAGAACATTGGATGCACTATAAAAATGTTCAAGGCGTATACGGCTGCTGAGCAGAATCCAGTATGGCCTGGAAAACGCCTATTGAAGCCACTTCAGGGGCATCCAATTGCATGGTGCCTATATAGGCGTACAGGTCGCGCACACCTTGGTCATCCAGTGAATTCACCGGATAACTCGGCATGGCCGTTGAGGGAAGTAGCGGATTTACATTTTCGCGAGCTCGCAAGAAAATCTTAAAAACCTCCTCACTTGTCAGAAAGGGACTTACCCTGCCGACAAAATCCATTCTTCCGGTCTGGCCGTTAAACCCATGACAGCCATAACAGGAGAATTCGTAATACAGCTTTGCGCCATTCTCCGCATTACCACCGACATTGCCAGCCTGTTCCTGAGCCATGGCGCCAAAAGCCAGAACAGACATTACTGCCGCCATTACAGTACTTGTTGCAATTGCCGTGCTACATCCAATTATTCGCATTTGATAACCCCAAACTCGTGTTGAATTTTTTGATGTTTTGCAAACAAGCCCACGCTATCTGCTTGCACTAACGAGGCTGAGTCAAAACGTCAATAAGATACGGCTGGCCATTTTTCACAGCTGCAACTCCTCTTTTAAAAGCATCCGCCAATTGTGCCGGATCATCAATTGGCCCCTCACTGGCTACACCATAGGCTTCAGCCATTTTTGCGTAGCTGATAAATGGTTGCCTAAGGGTTGTTCCAATATGTCCTCTATCGGTTCCTCTGCCACGAACCCCAGCCAAATATTCAACGAACATAAGCTCCTGATGATATGCCCGGTTGTTGTGCATAATGGTCAACATCGGCAATTGATGATGAGCTGCGGACCAGAGTGCGCCTGGAGCATAGTTGAGATCGCCATCGCACTGGATATTTACTACAATCCTTTTGCGTTCCCGCGCCGCAAGCGCTGCGCCTGCGCTGGCACCAATGCCGTAGCCCATTCCTGCTGCCCCTTGCCCACCAAGAAAACTGTAAGGCTTGTTGTGAACCCAGAGTTCGCGATGATGGGAACCGGAAAAGCCGCTGGGTGATGCAAGACACCAGTCTTCATCCATGATCAATGGCCAAAGTTCTGCATATATTCTGGCAGTAGATACCGGGGACTGATTCCAGCCCTTTCTTTTCAGATCCAACGCTGCCCGCAAATCAGCCATGTATGCTTCCTGATTGGCGACAGCATGTTGCGCTTTTCTTTGTTCAATAAGCGTCTTTTGCGCGGCTGTTACCAACCCTGCCACTTCATTGACCAGCAATGGGATGCTGGCTTCAGCATCTTCGTCAAATACAACTGCTTCCGAAGCGGGAGCCGCACTAGCGGTAGCGTTTGCTCGCAGCCCACCAAACCCGACACCCATCACATCCCTGGTTGAAGTCAGCGATGCAACTGTTGGTCGCTTGATTGAAATATTTGGAGAGTCTGCATCCAGACCGAGTACAAAATCATAGTTTGTGTCCGCACCCGGGCCACACAGGGGATGCCGCTGGGGAAAACTCATCGATGCCGACATGGCGCTTGTACTTGTGCATGCACCGACCAATTCTGCAAGCTCAATTGCACCAGTAACGCCGGCGGGGGTTCTCAGGTTTCCGACATTTATTCTCGGGTTGTTGGCTGCAAGCAATTGACGCGCGATATCCCGGGCTGTATTTGCATCCACGCCCCTTATCGTGGGCGGAACATAAGAAGGAATCTGCATGTCACCCGCTTCTTCTTTCTGCAATTCCATATCGATAACGACGAGCGTGGGCCCTGTTGGTGGAGTAATCGCTTGACGATAAGCTTCCTGAATGGCGTGCAACGCGTCTTCAAGGGTCTTTGGCTGCGCATCCCATTTAGTGAAGCTACGGCAAATGGCGGCCATATCATTGGCTGTGTGTGCCTGAATAAACCCGTCATCTCTCCCTGCAATCAGCAACATCGGCGTTCCTGAATGGTATGCCTGATAAATTGACATGGACGCATGCTGTATACCAATGGTGCCATGCAAGAGCGCACACATTGGCTTGCCTTCTGCCTTGCCATATCCATTTGCCATGTCGACTGATGTTTCTTCATGAAGCGCGGTAATAAATTCTGGCATCCGGTTTGCCGGATTTCCGTAGTTGGCTATCGACTCCTGGATTCCTTCAAAACTGGAACCAGGATTAGAGGCCACAAACTCAATACCCAGCTGTCGCAATACGTCCACCATAAGATCAGACCCGGGGCGTACTACTAGCCTGTTGGCAGGAAGTGGCGGAGCAACCAGCCCGGCATCTCTGCTCAATTGTGCTGCAGTTGGGGCGGCTACAGAGGCAGCGAAAGCTGAAGGGGTTTGGGCAACAGTTTCTGATGGCACTCCACCCAAAGCCGCAGCACCCGTACCTGCTACTGCTGTTTTAAGAAAATCCCGTCTATCGAATTTCTGGCCTTTTTCCTTGTCTGTCATTACAAATTCCCCTGAATAATTGAACTATGCTCCTACGACTGATATTGCGATGCTTGCTGGATAATCCCGAAACTGCTTGCGGCCACCGGATGGTGAGCAAATACTTTCCCGTTATCAAGAGCAAATTCGTGACTGTCCGGTTCGGTTCGGTTCGGCTTGGTTCGGCGGGATTATCATGACGTATACACCACCTCGCCTCTTGAGCCGCAGTTCATGAAATTGCCTTTCGTGCTGAATTCCTAAAAATACCTATACACTTTCAGTCTATTTTAAGGGCACCTCCGGAAATTCATCCCACTGCATTATAATAGCCCGACGAATTCAGCGAGCTCCCTCTCATGGCACAACCCGGTTTTTTTGATGTAGAAAACCGTTTTAAGAAACTGGATGAACGGGATTCGCTATTACGGCTGGGTGCTTTGATTAATTGGGAGCTTTTCCGCCCCACCTTGGCACGTGCTCGTAGCACCCCTTGCAAGAGCAGAGCGGGCCGAAAGCCCTTTGATGCGGTGCTGATGTTCAAAGGGCTGATACTGCAACATCTGTATAATTTTTCTGATGAAGAATTGGAATTTCAAATTCGTGATCGATTTACTTTTTTGCGGTTTCTGGGTCTGAGTCCCGAAGACCGCATCCCTGATGCCAACACCTTTTGGGATTTTCGCGAGTTATTGATAGAAGGCGAGCTGATCAAATCCTTGTTCAGTGATTTCGAGTCGCATCTGGTTGAGCAAGGTTTCACGGCCAGAAAAGGCCAGATCGTCGACGCCACCTTTGTAGAAGCGCCCCGGCAACGTAACAGTCGAGAAGACAATGCGACGATCAAGGCGGGTGAGATACCGGCTGCATTTGAAGATAATTCTGCACGCCTGAGCCAGAAAGATACCGATGCGCGCTGGACCAAGAAAAATGGAGAAACGTATTATGGCTACAAGAACCACATCAGCATTGATAACAAAAACAAAATAATTCGAGAGTTTGAAGTGACTTCTGCTGAAGTGCATGACAGTAGGGTGTTGCTTGACGTGTTAACAGACAACACCTCGAAAGACGTGTGGGCCGATAGCGCGTACCGCAGTGATGAAATGGGTAATCCCCCCATTTTTAACCGAAGCTAAAAGTAGAGTCAGGCCATCATGGCCAACTTCTGTTTTGGGGTGATGCCTCCCAGCCCCATGTTGGGACGCTCGTGATTGTAGGTCCATAACCACTGCGTCGCAAAATTCTGTACTTCTTCCAACTTTCCAAACAGATATTGCCCCAACCAGTCGTAGCGTACTGTGCGGTTGTAGCGTTCAACATAGGCATTCTGCTGTGGCTTCCCTGGCTGAATATGCAAGAGCTCAATGTCCTGTTCTTCGGCCCATGCCTTCAACTCGTGACTGATGTATTCCGGGCCATTATCACAACGAATGGCTTTTGGTTTTCCGCGCCACTCAATGATTTGTTCCAAGGCCCTGATAACGCGTGCGGCAGGTAACGAGAAATCCACGTCAATGCACAAGCCTTCCCGGTTGAAATCATCGATCACATTAAACAAGCGATATGCTCTGCCATCCCCAAGACTGTCATGCATAAAATCCATCGACCAACACGTGTTGAACGTCTCTGGCACTGCTAACGGCTCGGGCTTCTCACGCACGATGCGTTTTTTCGGCTTGATGCGCAGATTAAGCTCCAATTCCCGGTAAATCCGATAGATGCGCTTATGGTTCCACAGAAAGCCCTTCACGTTACGCAGGAACAGGTAGCACAACCCAAAGCCCCAGTTACGCTGGTTGTGCGTCAGCCGCAGCAGCCAGTCCGCGATGTCGGCATTCTCGTCCGATAGCGCTGGAGTGTAGCGATAGCAGCTCTCGCTGACCTGGAAGGCCTCACAGGCTTTCCGGATGCTAATGCCACGCTCTGCCACAACCTGGACCGCCATCTCTTTGCGCTGAGATGGCTTTACCACTTTTTTGCCATGGCTTCCTGGATGATCTCGGACTTCAGCCGTTCCTCGGCATACATTTTCTTCAGGCGCCGGTTCTCTTCCTCAAGTTCCTTCATGCGGGCCATCAAGGACGCGTCCATGCCCCCAAACTTGGCCCGCCACTTGTAGAACGTGGCATTGCTGATGGTGTGCTCCCGGCACAGATCCGGGACTGGCGTCCCGGCTTCGGCCTGATTCAGGATGCTGATGATTTGGCTATCGGTAAATCGTGACTTCTTCATGTAGAAACTCCTCAGGTCAATATTACGAGAATTTTCTACTTTTGAGCTCGGTGGCTTTTAGGGGGGATTACCATCGACGTCAATATCTAGGATGGCATTGACCATTGCGGAGAGTTCTGCAGCTCTAAATGAACGCATCGAAGTTGCCAAATGCAAACTGTTAGATTTCTGGATGTTCAGCGTTTCACTGAAGGAATTAAAATCTTCTGCTGAGACATAATTTTTCCCCACAAGTTGTGGTGAACAGTAAACCGCCCATTG
>CAMDML010000044.1 GCA_945902215.1 Klebsiella pneumoniae
AGCATCCAGGGGATGAAGGCTCCATCAAAACCCCGCCCGGGTAACCAGGCGGGGTTTTTTATTGCGCGCGGGAAAAGAAAGCATTGGAGAATCCAAGTTCGCCACCGGGACATGTGGCTCGATTATCGGACCCATCAGTGCAGGCGGCATGGGTGAGGTGTATCGCGCTACCGACACCAAACCCGAACGGGACAACCGGAGTTATTTATTGTGTGCAAACAACGGGAGTGACACTCAAACCGTGACCAGAAAATAACGGGTCAGCATGCCCAGGCACACCAGCACGATCAGGATGCGCAAGTACTGCAGATTGATCCTGAACAGGATGTGAGAGCCAAACCAAGCGCCGGTAGCCTGGCCTGCCATCATCACCAATCCGGCAATCCACACAATTTTTCCTGCAAGAATGAAGACCAGCAACGACGCGAGGTTAGTCGCAAAATTTAGCGTCTTGGCCACGGCTGTAGCAGTTAACAAATTGTTGCCGCGCAGGGAAACACCGGCCAAAGCGAAAAATGAACCGGTGCCCGGTCCAAACATGCCGTCATAGCAACCGATCGCAGGAATCACGACCCCGCGATACATGCCCAGGTCCAGTTTCACTGGCCTGACAGTTTCCAGGAATTTTCCGGCAAACAAAAAATAGATCCCGATGCAGGCCAGAATTACTGGAGTTACAAATCCGAGAAAATTGGTATCGATGAATTGCACAAGCAATGAGCCAGTTGCAGCGCCGACAAACCCAAACAGCATTGGCAGTTTCACTTCGTGCCAGGCAACCCGGCGATGACGCAGCATCATCAGCGATGCCATTGCAGTCCCCATAGATCCTTGCAGCTTGTTGGTGCCTATTGCGAACAATGGAGGTAAACCGGCAAGAATCAGCGCAGGAAGTGTGATCAAGCCGCCACCGCCCGCCAGAGTATCCAGGCAGCCGGCGAGCATGGCAATGAGGAACAGGATCAGTAATAACTCAGGTGTGAAAGCCAGTGTTTCCATGAATGGGTATTGCAGCCTTTTAACTTAAGTCGACTTTCGCTCTGACACAATCCGCTGGATTATCATGCCGGCCACCATGGCTATGAAGAACAGTAGCACGTCGGGGTTCAGCGAGGCCAATCCAGCTATTGCAGGTCCGGGGCACAGACCAACAAGCCCCCAGCCGATACCGAACAGAATCGCTCCCTTGATCAAGGGCGGGTCGATATCCTTGCGTGAGGGGAGCGAGAATTTGAGATCGAACACAGGCCTTTGCATGCGTGTAGCCAACTGAAAAGTTGGAAAGGTAATAACCAGTGCGCCCAGTATCACAAGCATCAAGGTAGGATCCCACGTACCGGTTACGTCAAGAAAGCCAAGAACGCGAACTGGACTCAGCATTTCCGATATGGCTAGGCCGAGGCCGAACAATAGTCCGCTGGCAAGCGCGGCCAAAGCTACTTTAATCGTGGCAGCAGAAGTTTGTTGAGTCATCTCACCCTGCTCACACTGTATGCCGTACGATGAAGACCGTAACTATTGCAGTGCCTATGAAGGTGAGAGTGGCTACCAGCGATCTCAGGGAAAGCCGGGCCAGTCCGCACACGCCATGACCACTGGTACATCCATTCCCAAGGCGCGTACCAGCACCAACCAGTAATCCTGCAGTCACGGTAAGCCACCATGGGGCATCAATCGTGGTATTGAGCGCATTTCCGGTTAAAAAGGGCGCCAGAAATCCGGCCCCGATCAGTCCTACTATAAAAGCAGCGCGCCACGAACGATCAGTGCAGTCGGGAACCAGCAGTCCACCGAGAATGCCACTGATGCCGGCGATTTTGCCATTCAACAGAAGCCACAAAGCAGCTCCAAAACCAATAAGAATGCCACCGCCAAGGCCTGCAACAAGTGAAAATTCAGCCATGATTATTTGCCAACCTTAGCCGCCACGTGGCGGACCATATTCAGGGCCCAACCAGTGGACTCGGAATCCGGGAGATTAAACAACACTGCATAGATTTCCTGGATCATGCCACTTTTCACTGCAAAGAATTTACCGACAAGTCTGGTGTTGGTGGTGGCGACACTCTGGCTTTCCCAGCCGTCCTTGAGACCAAAACGCAAAATAGGCAAGACGATACCGCGCTTCTCTTGTAATTCTTCATTCAGGGTCAACGCTTGCCGTAATTCCCAAGCCGAGTATAGGAGGATTCACTGTTCCTGTCACAAGGCCAGTACAGGCCTTGTGTTGACACTGCGGGAGATACGGCTTGAATGCTCCGCAGCGCGTACAAGCTTCGTTTCTTCACAGCGGTGTGGTTCGAGGATCAATGAGCAGCAAGCAATACTGGTGACAGCAATGATGTGTCGGTTATCGACATTACTTTATTGCAGGAAGTGGTCAGACTGCCTGTAGGTGAGGCTCCAAAATGCAACATCATGGCAGTGCTGCCCTGATGCAGTGCAAGGCCGCAAAAAGGGTGTGGGGAGAAGCGCCTCAAGGCTTTACCCTAAGGGCCAATTAGGGGATCATCGACCCGCGCAGCATCACAGCTGCGGTAGTTTTCCAGGCAGGACTTGCGTGTAGTAAAAACAGCTCCAAAACAGATAAACTAAACCCAAAAACCGCAGCTTATCAGCTCAATAACTGCTCAATAGCAGCTCAATAATAGTAGGGGCATTCTTTCATGTGGCCACAAAATTACCAACCCGTCGCTGACAACCTGTTGCTTTCCGCGCTTGTGGCGGCCATACCCATATTCGTGCTGTTGACCCTGATCGGTATTCTGCGCAAGCCCGCCTGGGTAGCCGCTGTGTCCGGGCTGGCAACCGCTATCGTGATTGCCATACTGGTTTACGGTATGCCTGTTGGCCTGGCCGCCAGTGCTGTGACCTATGGCGCAGCTCAGGGTTTGTTCCCCATCGGTTGGATCGTGTTCTGGGCTATCGTGATGTATCGCATCACGCTGGATACCGGCAAATTTGAAATCATCAAGGATTCCATCGGTGGGCTGACCGCCGACCGCCGCCTGCAGGCCATGTTGATTGCGTTTGCCTTTGGCGCCTTTATCGAAGGGGCGTCCGGTTTTGGCACGCCAGTAGCCGTTGCCGCCGCGATGCTGGCAGGGTTGGGTTTCTCTCCGTTCTTTGCCGCTGGAATTTGCTTGCTCGCAAACACGGCACCGGTGGCCTTCGGCTCGATTGGTATTCCGGTTGTGACACTGGCCAACGTGACTGGCCTGCCCGAGCTTGAACTGAGTGCCTGGGTTGGGCGTTTGTGCGCACCCATATCTGTGTTTATTCCGGCTTATCTGATCATGGTCATGGGTGGCGTCAAAGCCCTTAAAGGCGTCCTTCCTGCCGCCATCGTCTGCGGTGTTTGTTTCGCCGGGATGCAGTTTGTCATTTCCAACTACGTCGGCCCACAGTTGACCGACATCATGGCCGCACTGGCCGCTATCCTGGGCCTGGTGGCGCTGTTCAAAGTCTGGCAGCCCTCCGATACTTTCGTGATGGCCGGTGATACTACCAGTACGCTGGCCTTGGGCTCGCACAGCTTCAAGGAAACCATGCTGGCATGGTCGCCTTACATCCTGCTGGTCATCTTCGTACTGATTTGGGGCAGCCCTTGGGGCAAGGCAATTCTCGACCAGGTCAACATCGTTATTCCGTGGCCGGGTCTGCACAATCAGGTTATCCGCAGCGCGCCTGCTGTGCTTGAAGCGGCTCCCTACGCGGCCAACTATACGTTCAATTGGTTATCCGCAGCTGGAACTGCTTGCGGGCTAGCTGGATTCGTCGCATCCAGAATTCTGGGTCTGTCTCTTAAGAGCTACGTCGTCATACTCGGCAAGGTACTAAAGCAATTGGCCTTCTCGCTGCTGACCATTGCTTCTGTGCTGGGTCTGGCCCTGCTGATGAACTACTCCGGCGCCATCGTTACGATGGGTATGGCCTTTGCTGCCACTGGCACACTGTTCCCCTTCTTCAGCGCCATGCTGGGTTGGCTGGGTGTGTTCCTGACAGGCAGCGATACCTCGGCCAACGCGCTATTCGGCAACTTGCAGGTGGTCACGGCAACACAGTTGGGTCTCGATCCGGCGATGATGGCAGCTGCCAATTCCGCTGGTGGTGTTATGGGCAAGATGATCAGTCTGCAAAGTCTAGCGGTGGCCGTTGCTGCCACAGGTATGGAGCGCTCGCAGGAAAGCGAGCTGATGCGCTTCACTTTTAAGCACAGCATCTTCTTGGCTGCTGTGCTGGGTGTGTTGTCGATGATTTACGCTTATACCTTCTGACCAGACCTGAGCGCAGGACCCCTAGGGCCTGAAGGCACTCAGGAACTTAAGGCTCGCAGCAGTTCATTCCTTTGCGCCACGCACCCCGTTCACACTTTCAGTGAGAACGGGGTGAAGTCGGTCTGTTGGTCGTAATAGTCTTCGTGTTCTGCCTGTTTCAAGCGATTGACGATTATGTAGGTGGCCGGCGTCATAACGATTTCCACTGCTATCTTGAAGCCCCAGTTGAACAGCACTACGGCCAATAACGTATCAAAGCTCCAGATACCCGCAAACGCGATCGGGTAGAACAACAGGCTGTCTACGCCTTGACCTACCACGGTGGAGCCGATGGTGCGAGTCCATAACCATTTGCCGCCAGTGAGCACTTTCATTTTCGCCATCACAAAGGAGTTGACAAAATCACCAGCCCAGAATGCGATGATTGATGCGCACACGATGCGCCAGGTGTTGCCAAAAATTGTCTCCACGGCAGGTTGCACCAGTACGTTGAACGGTTCATCAGGTGAGGGCGGAAGATGGACGATGACCCACGCCATCACTGTGGCGAATATCATGGCGCCGAACCCGGCCCAGATCACGCGTCGCGCACGCGCATAGCCATACACCTCCGTCAGCACATCACCGAAGATGTACCCAAGGGGGAAAAACAGATTGCCGGCACCGAAGCTGAGATTTTCACCGAGAAAAGGTAACGCGAATGGGAATGTCACATAGCCAACCTTGGCTGGGCCGATAAGATTGGAGCAGAGCAGCACCGTGACAAAGGCGACCATCAGGAGATCGTAGTAACGGTAGTGCTTGGGCGTAGGCGTAACTGAAGCTGGCTGGCTCATGCGTCAATCTCCTATGGGTGTTTCTGCTGGCGTGGTAAACAAAGAGGTTATGCGCGCATCAAGTTCCGGCAGTTCTGACAAATCAATCCCGAGATCAGTCTGCAATATGCTACGCAACACTTTGTAGCCAGTGAGAATCTGTTGCTCGGATTTGCTGCCAAGGTAATGTCGCGTGTAACGGTTGTCGAGCAAGGCGTGACGCATGCCGGGTGCCGCGCGACCTGCTATCAATTGCTGCACGAAACGCGATTGCGGATGTGTGCTGACATAATAGTTGGCCATGGCGTAGTCGGGCGGCATCTGCTCCTCAAGTCCGAAGCGATAGAGAGCCTGCCAGGAGCCTGCCACTTGGGCCAGCACCACATTCTGATCGCTTTCGTGTACTACTTTGAAAGTTTCATGCGGGGTTTGTTGCTCAGTTGCGTTATCGAGTTCCAGCGGCGCTGTTAGTGTCAGCCCACCAAAACCGACATCTGCAATGAGGCGCTGGCCGTCAAGGACAATCAAAAGCAGCATGTGCGTGCGCGGCAGCATGAATCCGCCGGGCAGGTTCCACACAACGCGTGCTGCCAGTCCTCTGACCTGAAAACCCAACGTTTCAAGCACAAGTCGGAGCAGCAGGTTGTGTTCGAAGCAGTAGCCGCCGCGTTTGCGTCTTACCAGTTTTGCAAATACCGCTGCCGGCTCCAGCGATACAGTCTGGCCCAGCCATGCATCCAGATTTTCGAAAGGTATGGATTGTGGGTGCAGAAGATGCAACTGTCGCAAGGTTGGCAGGTCGCAGCGCAGTGATCCGGAAAATCCGATGCGTTGGCAGTAATGATCAAGGTCGGCAGGCGTCAGAGGCATGAGATTAAAATCGGATGTTTTGTCGATTATAGCCGTGCGTGGTAGCTTGCCCAGACATATGTTGTGCAATAAAACAGGGATCTTCATTCACTGCAGAAGCCCCCTATTCCTGACTCCTCGAGGGAGTCAGGAAAACTCTACTGACAACTCAAGCAGCCTTGGCGGTAACGACTACATCAATGCTGCGGATCAGGTATTCAAAGGCGCCGAGTGCAGAGGTTGCACAGCTGCCCATGGCTATGATGATCTGCTTGTAAACTGCATCGCTGATATCGCCTGCGACAAAAATACCAGGAACCGAAGTCTCAACTTTGTGGTTGGTCAGCGCCTCACCAAATTTGCTCAGCTCAACCAATCCCTTGATAGGATCCCTGTTGGGTACGAGGCCGATTTGCACAAACACGCCAGCAAGTTCGAGGGTGTGTTCGGTCCCCGTATTGCGATCCTTGTAGCGCATGCCGTTGACCCGCCTGCCGTCGCTATCGATTGCTGTGGTTTGGGCATCGGTGATGATGGTGATTTCGACGCCAAGCTTCTTGAATGCGGCATAGTTGTCGGCCAGATCTTCGAGCTCGGTAGGGCAGACAATTGTAAAGTCCGCAGGATAAAAGAACACGATGCTCCACTTGCCCTTGAGGTTAGCTTCGCTCACTTTTACATCTTTGCCGTTGTGGTAGACAGTGGCATTGAAGGGCAGTGCTTTGGTGTTGATCAGGGACATGCCATTATTGTGCTTCTAGGGTTGGGTTAATGGTTGCCGACTCCTTTCGGCACCGGGTTATCAACTTTTCGAGAGCATGATAGGCAGGGCAGGCTGATCTGAAAAATCGGCCAGTTTTATCAGAGCAATAGATTCTATCTATTATATTTTCTGGGCTATCCGTTATTTTCGAAACACAGACTCTGCCAGTGCGAAATTGCCGCGCTTTTGTATTTGCGTCGGTGCATGATCATGTACAGGCTGCGTGAGAAATCTCTTTTCGATGCATGCAGAGGCACCAATTCCCCACGCTTGAAAGCAGCCTCCAGAACCACCTGCGATAGGCAGCCCAGCCCCAGCCCTGCTTTGACTGCCTGAATGATTGCTTCCGTGTGCTGTAATTCCAGCACAATAAGCAGATCCGGCAGGAGATCGTGCATGACACGATCGAAGGTCTGCCGGGTGCCGGAGCCGGGTTCGCGCAGAATCCACCCGCTTTGCAGCAGATCCTGATTATCCAGGCGCGGCTTGGTCGCTAACAGGTGGGTAGGGCTGGCGAACAATACTAGTTTGTCGTTGCGCCAGCGGGTGATCTCTAGCAGGGGGTTGTTGACCTCACCCTCGATCAGCCCGATGTCCAGTTCGAAATTGGCGACTTTCTGGCTGATCCGTTCGGTATTGGCCACTTCCAGTGTCACCTTGCTAGCGGGATAGCGCTGCCGATACTGGCTTATCAGGGGAATGGCCAGGACATTACCAATACTCAGGGTTGCGCCAACCTTGAGAGTACCCATGCCTTCATGGGCACTCAGCGCCTGCTCCAGGGCTTGAGCGCGGCTGAGCAACTCCTCAGCTCTGGGTTGTAAAAATCTACCAAAATCATTGAGTTGTAGTCGCTTTCCAACCCGGTCGAACAGCTGGGCATCAAACTGATGCTCCAGCTCTCTAAGGGCATCGCTGGCGGCTGATTGCGACAGAGACAAGTCGGAGGCAGCACGGCCGAGGTTCTCATGACGGGCTGTAGCGAGAAAAATTTCGAGTTGGCGGAAGGTGAATTTCATATTCGGAAATACCGGATAGATAATTAAGTATAAACGATTATACCTGTTAATTGGACCGCATTAGAATGCCGCCACTACCCAATACCGGACCTACCCGCAATGAGCAGCAAATATCAGCATGAAACCGTGACGAAAGTGCATCACTGGAACGATACCTTGTTCAGTTTTACAACCACGAGAGATCCCGGCTTCCGTTACAAGAACGGCTTTTTCACGATGATCGGTTTGCAGGCAGAAGAGCGGCCGCTGGTGCGCGCCTACAGTATGGTGAGCGCTAATTATGAAGAGGAACTGGAGTTCTTCAGCATAAAGGTGCCCGATGGCGCCCTGACTTCGCGTCTGCAGCATTTGAAGGTCGGCGATACAGTGCTGGTCGGCGCCAAACCTACTGGCACGCTGGTGGCGGAAAACCTGCTGCCGGGTAAGCATCTGTATTTGCTGGGTACGGGAACGGGGCTTGCGCCCTTCATGAGCATCATCAAGGATCCTGAAGTTTACGAATTGTATGAAAAGATTATCCTGATTCACGGTGTGCGGCTGACGAGCGAACTGGCCTATCAGGACTTCATCACGAATGAATTGCCGAAAAACGAATTTTTCGGCGACACCATTCGGGACAAGCTGCTCTATTATCCTACCGTTACGCGTGAGCGTTTTCGCAACAATGGGCGCATCACGGATCTAATCGTCAGCGGTAAATTGTTCCGCGACCTTGGTCTGCCGGTACCTACCCAGGCGGATGACCGCTTCATGCTGTGCGGCAGCCCGTCTATGCTGAAGGACACCTGCCGCATCCTCAACGAGAGGGGATTCCAGGAAGCCCGTAACGGCAATCAGGGACACTATGTGATCGAGCGGGCCTTTGTCGAATAGCATCGCTGGAGTAGAATCCCGCCACTTTTCCTACCAATCCCAAGAGTCACACGAGGTCAGTATGTCGCTTTCAATGTATTCTTCTTCAGTTCCTGTTTTCCTGCACTACCTCAAGAGCCTGTCCAACATCCTGAAAAAAGGGGCTGATTATGCGACAGAAAAGAAAATTGATGAGAAGGTGTTGACCGGTGGTCGACTCTTTCCCGACATGTTCCCACTAACCAAACAGGTACAGATTGCCTGTGACGTTGCCAAAGGCTGTGGTGCACGTCTGGCCGGCATTGATATTCCCAAGTACGAAGACAACGAAACCACGTTTGCCGAGTTGCAGGCCCGCATCGACAAAACCGTGAGCTTCCTGAAGACGCTCAACGAAGCACAGATCAACGGTACCGAGCAGAAACAGATCAAACTGCAGGCTGGCCCGCGCGAGCTGGAATTCGTCGGTGATTATTTCCTGCGCAACTGGGCGTTGCCGAATGTGTATTTCCACATCACCACGACTTACAACATCCTGCGTCACAACGGTGTCGCAGTAGGCAAGATGGATTTCCTGGGTTGATAGACTGAACCGGCTGAAAGGGTAAGGGGATGAGCTCCTGCGGCGTTCGAAGCAACCTTACTCGAACTGCGCCTCAGGCAGTCCGGTAGCTTCAATCCCGGTTTACAAAAAAAAGGCTGCGCAATGCAGCCTTTTTTGTTTTGGGACATCCTTGTCCCACACAAACATTTCAAGCCATCAGAAGTTGTAGTTCAGGCTCAGCTGAAACCTTCTGCCATACGCGTCGAACACGTTGTTGATGGGCTGCTGGCCACCACGCTGACTCTCGGATGGAATCACCGGCGGTTCGCGATCGAACAGGTTGTTGATGTTTAAGCTCGTAACCCAGTTGCCACCACTGGCAGTTTCACCACGATAGCTCAGCACCAGATTAGCAATGGTCTGGGAAGAAATCGTGTTGTCGTCCACTTCACGACCTTCCAGCCAGGTCACGTTGATCTTGGTGCTGTCGTAGTAGCGGCCGACAAGGCTCACGCCATAATCACCAATGTTGTAATTGGCAATTGCAGTTGTGGTCCATTCGGGGCTGGTCAGGCTGCCAAGATCGTCACGATAGATGGTGGTTGTCGTGGAGTTTTCGAGCATGTTGCCGGCAAACAGCCTGAAGTTCAGCGACTCGGCGGAGTTGGTGAAGAAGTCCGGCTCCATGTTGTAACGAGCCTCGATATCGACACCTTCAGTCAGCGAACCGGCCACGTTCAGGTTGACGTTCAGAACGCGTTCGATCAGTCCCGTGACAGGGCTGCGGACGACATAACCACACAAGCTCGTGTCACCAGCAGAGCAGTCGTCGATGATGCGCTGGCCACCCAGAGCTCCCACTCTGCCTTTGACGTCGATCTCATACCAGTCGGCGGAGATCTGGAAGCCGTCGATCCAATTGGCAAAAGTCGGTGCCCAGACGACGCCAGCAGTAATCGTGTTGGCATATTCCGGCAGCAGGTTCGGGTTGCCGCCGGCGAGCTGCGTGATCGTGTAGGATGTTTTGCTGACAGGGTCGGTGATGTTGGCGCCACCACCAGTAGATTCGAATTGCTCACCAAAGGTTGGTTCGCGTACGTCACGCGACTTGGTCACACGCAGTCGCAGGCCTTCCATTACCTGAAATTCTCCGCCCAATTTCCAGCTGTCGATCTTGCCGCTATGTGAGTAATCAGACTGGCGGAAGGCGAAAGTGGTGTCGAGACGCTGATTGCCGCTGCTTGCTTCCCACACAGGCACGTTAGCCTCTGAGAACCACTCCCACACATCGAAGGTCCCGGTCGCCCAGCTCGTTGCGGAGAACTGGTGGACGGAGCGGTTGCCGCCGGTGATGCCCGCGGAAATGCCGCGAATACCGACAGTTGGTGCGTTCATCGTTGACTGCTCAAATTCGATCGGACGGGTGATTTGGTTAAACCATTCTTCGCGATATGTCAGACCTGCTGCAAAGGTTACAGGACCTGCGCCCCAGCCTTCGTAAACTTCACCTGTGAGTAACAGCTCAGCGAAGTCCTGATCGAGATCGCGGATGCCTTTCTTGTCGCTGACAACGTAATCTGCAGCTTCCTGCGATACGTTGCCGGTGCCGAACACGTTCATGGGTACACAGTCACGGATTGATTCCGTGGGAGTGGCCAGGACACTGTTGGGTACCAAAACCCCGTTCGGGTATTCGCCGATACGTGTAGTGGCAACTGTTCTACCAGCTACCGCCGCCTGCAACTGGGCCAAAGTTGGTTTTACTCGCTGGACATTGCACATGATCGCGCCGGTGGCGGGATCGCGGACTGCGTCCATTGCCAGGTACCAGTGATCAACACGCACGTAGTTTTCGCCTTCGGAAGTCAGATAAGACTCTCCGTACTGGTAAGTGCCGCGAAGGTTCCAGCCGTCAGCCAACTGGGTGTCGAAACCGGCGGAAGCAGACCACATCTGGGCGATGTCCGCAGAATTGCGATCATCGTACCAGTTGCGATTTTTACCGGTGTGCAGTTGGCCGATTTTGTTGATCGTGACCGAAGTCAGTGCCAGCCGGTCCATTTCGGCAGCCAGTTCGGCAGGTAGAAAGGCATTATCGCGATATATCGTGCCGAAATATTGCTGGCCCATTTCGGGGTTGCCACGACGGCCATCCTGTTTTGATTCAGTACGCCCTGCCATGATTTGCGCAAATAACTCGGTATTATCCGAGAGATCATATTTGATAGCACCGAACCCCGAGCGCTGTACAACATTGTTGCCATTAGGACCGCCGTCGAAGGACGTCATTGCGGTATTTGCTTCAGGGCCGCCGGCCTGCATGCCGTTGGAGCCGGCTCCAACACGGTTTGTGAAATCACCGGCGACGAAGGGACGCATTGCTTTGCCGTCATCGGTGAAGGTGAAGCCCTGCAGCTTGAAGCCTGGGGTAGCGGATGTGATGATACCGGCCGCGTTTTGCGTGGCGGAGTGGGCGTAAGGCACCGTTAACCGCTGCGGGTTGGTGCCGGCTGGGTCTGTAGATTTCCAAGCCGGGTTGATTACCCAGCCTATGCTCTGCCAGTTCTCGAGATCCTGTGGATTACGGTAAATCTGGCGAATTTCGCGCGCTTCGATCGAGCCGATTACATTGATGCGATCGCCGATTTGTTTGCCGCCGGCTACCGAAAAGTTCCAGTTTTCACCGTCGCCGAATTCGGTGACACCCGTTGAGACATTGGTCTTCAGGCCCTGGAATTCTCTATCAAGCACAAAGTTAACAACACCAGCGAGCGCGTCAGCACCGTAAGCAGCTGAAGCACCGCCTGTCACAACATCCACTGTGCGGATTAGGGCTGTGGGGAAGTTGTCGACGTTGACAGTGCTGGCACGGTCAGCGGGCACTACACGGGAGCCGTCAAACAGTACGAGTGTGCGTTGCTTGCCCATGTTGCGCAGGTTCAGATAGCTACCGGCGGCATCAGCGAATAGCGTACCGCCACCGCGCTGGGCGGTTTGGGTGTTAAGGAACTGCGGCAGATTATCCAATTGTTCGGAAACTGAAGATCCTGGATCAAAATTGCGCATTTCCTCCGTGGTGACAGCAGTTACTGGTGTCGGCTGTACCATGCCGTCGGTTGTACGAATACGTGTGCCCGTGACTTGGATCTCTTCCAAATCTTCGGCCGCTTGCGCTACTCCTGTTGTGGTAAACAGTGCCGAAGCTATCGATATAGCCATGGCGCTTATTTTGAAATGCCTGTGTTTTGCAGGTCGCATGTTTTCCCCTTCCCGTGATGGGTGTATCAGTTTGAGATTTGAGATTTGAGTGTGTTTGTGATACGCCTGCCGCCAACAAGAACTACGCAGCGGAAAGCGCGTCTTTAATATACAAAACGTTTTTAAAAAGCAAGGTGATCATAGGGACATGAAGGAGCTGAACAAGCTTAAACCGAACGGTTCGGTTCTGGTGATCTGTAAAAGCGCTTGCCCATATCAGTTCAGGCACCGAGCAGCAATATCAGTACTGGAATATAGAGCAGCCCTGCGAGAATGGAAATGGACACAGCGCTTGCACTCAGGTCTGTGTCAAGCTTTGCCAGCGAACTATAGGTCAGTGCATTGAAGCCGATGGGTGCGGCGCAACAGAGAACGATGACAGCGTAGGTTGTCCCTTCGAGCCCCAGCATAGTGGCAAGCAGCAAGCCCGCAACGAGACCGCCACCCAGCCGTATGCCTGCAGTTAACAGCGCCAGCGGCAAGTTGGCAATTTTCAGCGAGAAGAACACTCCGAGCGCCACCAGAATCAGTGGCCCCGTCATCTGCGCAAGTGGTGTGATAATCGTCAGCACCGGAGCTGGGACTACACTGCCGCTCAGTCCCAGCACGATTGCGATTAACAGCGACCACACCAGCGGCGACTTCATAATGCGGAGCAGCATGGTCCAGCCGCCGCCGGGTTCACCGCCGTACTTGAAGGCCTGCGCGTACACAAAAGTTGCCATCATCAGCGCGTTGCCGAAATCGAACAGGATCGCATCAGCAAAGCCGGCTTGGCCGTAGATCGCAAGGATGAAGGGGAACATGAAGCTGTTGTTGAGGATGCCGGTATTTACCAGCAGCGTGCCGGCACTTTTGCGGTCAAGTTTGCGCAGCCGGATCGCCAGCCATGCCAGTCCCATGCAGAACAGGTTTACGCCGATGTTGATGAGTGGCAGCAACGCTTTTTCAGTGGTGAAGACAAGGTTGGGCACCGAGGTGAGGATCAACAAAGGCAAGGTGACAAAAAATACGAAGCGCAACAGGAAGTCACCCTGCGCTCGCTCGGCGACTCCAGCACGCTTGATCAGCATGCCGAGCCCGAAATAAGCGAAGATGGGCAGGAGTTGGAACAGGATAGTCGACATGCTGGCAGACTCGGGTGGCAAGCGGCACGGGCATTCTATTGGTGTGGCCCGAATTTGGGAAATCGGCAATATGCAGCCAGCAGTCCCATCCTCTACAATGTCCTGATTCCAGTCGTAACAATCACAGACAGCGGCGATGAACATTCCAATGAACAGACGCGGATTTCTCAAAACCTCGATCACTCTTGGTGCTGGTCTCGTGATCGGTTTCCACATTTCACCGAAAAATGCTCTAGCCCAACTGGGAGCTCCGGCGCCACAGAACTTTCCGCCCAACGCCTATGTGCGTATTGCTCCGGACAACACGGTAACCGTGATTTCCAAGCACACTGAGATGGGGCAGGGCATCTACACCGGCCTGGCAACGATCATGGCGGAGGAGTTGGATGCGGACTGGTCGCAGATGCGCGTCGAATCCGCGCCCGTCAACGCGCAGCTCTATTTGCATTTTATGCTCGGCATCCAGGGCACCGGGGGTTCGATGAGTATTCCGAACTCCTGGCAGCAATACCGAACCGTTGGTGCCACCGCGCGTGCGCTATTGGTGGCGGCAGCAGCACAGCAGTGGGAAGTCGATGCCACCGGCATTACTGTTACCAAGGGCGTCGTCAGCCATGCAAGTTCCGGAAGAGCTGCTACTTTTGGTGAATTGAGCACTCTTGCCGCGACCCTGCCTGTGCCGGAAGGTGTGCCGCTGAAAACACCGGACCAGTTCACCCTGATCGGTACGCACCTGCCCAAACTTGATGTCCTGGCGAAGGTCAACGGCACTGCCACTTATACCATTGATATTCGCCGCCCCGGCCTGGCCAACGCAGTAGTTGCACATGCACCGCGTCTGGGCGCAACCATCAAGTCTTTCGACGCTACGGAAACGCGCAAACTGGCGGGTATTATCGACGTTGTGCAGATTCCGCGGGGTGTTGCCGTGCTGGCGGAGAACACCTACACCGCGATCCGCGGGCGTGACCTGTTGAAAACGGAATGGGACTTCACCACTGCTCTCACGCAGGGTTCCGAGGACATCATTCGCGAGTTCACAGTACTGACTGAACAGCCGGGAACTCCGATCCAAAGTGAGGGCGACAGTGCTGCCGCACTGGCCGCTTCATCACGCACTTTCGAGGCTATATACGTCTTCCCGTATCTGGCGCATGCCTGCATGGAGCCACTCAACTGCACCATTGAACTGACCGGTGACAAGGCCGTGTTGCGCTCCGGCACACAGATGCAATCAGTTGAACAACAGCGCGTTGCAGAGACGCTTGGCCTTCCTCTGGAAAATGTCTCCATCGAAACCGTGTTTGCCGGCGGTGGCTTCGGGCGCCGTGGCAACTTCATCCCGGATCTCGAAGTGGAAACGGCGTCGATCGTCAAAGCTACCGGCGGGCGCTACCCGGTCAGACTGCAATACACGCGCGAAGACGACATGACCGCCGGTTTCTACCGGCCCCTGTTCGTGCATCGCATGCGCGCAGCGCTTGATGAGCAGGGTGAAATCACCGCGTGGGAAAACCGGCTCGTGGGTCAGTCCTTCGTTGACGGTAGCATGTTCGGTTTCCTGATTCAGAACGGTGTGGATCCCATCGCGGTCGAGGGTGCCTTCGAATTACCGTATCACGTTCCCAATGTATCGGTGGACTGGCACATGGCCAAAACCGCAGTGCCGACGTTGGCCTGGCGTTCGGTGGGTCATACGCATACCGCTTTCTCAAAAGAAACCTTCCTGGATCAACTGTTACATGCTACTGGGAAGGACCCTGTCACGGCGCGTCTGGCCCTGATGCATGACGAGCGCTCGAAAGCTGTGCTGCAGGCTGCAGCCGATCGCTACGGCTGGGGCAAGCCGGCAACGACAGGGCGTGGTGTTGGCGTTGCTTTTGTTGAATGCTTCGGTGGTCGTGTTGCTCAGATTGCCGAGGTCAGTGTCGATGCTGCAGGCAGGATAAAAGTTGAGCATGTCGTATGCGCCGTGGACTGTGGCCTGCCGATCAATCCGCAGATCATCGAGGCGCAGGTGGAGAGTGCGATCATGTTCGGCCTGAGCGCGGCCTTGTACGGTGAAATCAAGATCGAGAACGGCGCAGTGCAAACCACCAACTTCCATAACTATCCAGTCATTCGCATGGATCAGGCGCCGGTGATTGACGTGGTGATCATGCCCTCAACCGAGTCGCCTACCGGCATCGGTGAGCCGGCTACACCTGTGATCGGCCCGGCAGTGGCGAATGCTTACTTCAACCTGACCGGCAAGCGCGTTTACCGGCTGCCGTTCGAGCCTGCCTAGTCTTGTGCCTGGATAAAACGATGCTGCGCACTGATGACATCACCGCAATTACGCAACTCGTCGTGTGTGAACGAGAGAGTCGCGATTTCGGTTTCTGGAACCGGATGCGCGACTGCTTTCATTCAGACGCCGAGATCAATATCAGCTGGTTCCAGGGCAAGGGCCACGATTTTGTGGCTGCATCGAAAGACATGGCCGCGCGCGGCATGCTCGCCAAACATCGCCTCGGCCCGATTCTGGTAACACTCAATGGCGAGCGCGCCCTGGCCACATTGTCAGCAATCATCGATATTCCAACCGTCATCGAAGGCAAAAACTTCACTCTGTCTGCGCATTGCATGATGTACTACCGCGTTGAGCGACGTGCAGGGGTATGGCGCTTGTCCAGTTTCGAAGTGATCTACCGCCGCGATGAATTTGTTCCCTCCATACTTGGACAGAGCGCAACATTGCCATCCGATTTGCTTGTCACTTATCGGCCCTCTTACCGCAATCTCTGCTACAGCTTGTACCTGAAAGGGTATACGCCGAGCAACGAATTGGCTGGCGAAGATCGTGCTGAGACAGTTCAAGCACTGCTGCAATCGCTGTACACCTGGTTGGGGCTTCCCATCCCCAGCTGAGTTTATTACCTGGATTTTCTGCACACATAACAGGTTGCTGCAAAGTAAAGCTTTACTTTTTAAGGCCTTAGCTTAAAATATGCGCAGCTTCAAAGATCAAATCCATATTTATGCACACCGTTTCGAATATCCTCTCTTAAGATCCTCGTCCCGTTTTCATAAGTAATTGCACCTTTGAGCTTGGCCTGTCTTCAACTATGACAGCCAAACAACACTCGCATGCATATACGCAATGTGGGTATTTTTCATTTTTTCAAAAGGAAAGTTTCATGGCAACAGTTACTGGCACCGTAAAATGGTTCGACGAAGCTAAAGGTTTCGGTTTTATCTCCCGCGAGTCCGGCCCCGATGTGTTCGCACATTTCAAAGCCATCAAAGGTGAAGGCTACAGAACGCTGACCGAAGGTCAGAAAGTAGAGTTCACCGTGACCCAAGGCCAGAAAGGCCCGCAGGCTGAGAACATCACTCCGGTGTGATCATCGTATTCGCGGCGTGAAAGCGCCGCGGACTACCGCAAAAACAAAAGCCCCGATGTCACCATCGGGGCTTTTTGCTTTTTATGAATCAGCTAATAAACACCCGGGAAAACAGGGGAGGCGGAGTGCAGTTGCTTCGCACACCCCAGGCGTTTTTTAGTTTGGCTCAGGAACCCATGCCCGGCAGGGCATCGCGCAGTTTCTGCCAGAAGCCGTTGGCACTGGGCGCATTATGAGTTTCATAAGCCGTTGTGTTGCCTCTGTTGTCATCACCACTATTGTTTGAGCTGCGAGGCGGATTGCTGCGCCCGCGACTGGGCTGGCCCTGTTTTGGTTGTCCATGACGCGCCTGACCCTGGCGTGGCTGTCCTTGTCTTGAATCTTGTCTTGGCTGTCCCGAGCGCGCTTGTCCCTGACGTGGTTGTGAATCACCGGATGCACTGTGCTGGCCCTGATGCGGCTGTGCATCACCAGATGCAGTAGTGCGGCGCTGTCCTTGCCCTTGACCTTGTCTTGCAGGACGTGGAGCAGAAGAACCCTGGCTGCTGTTACGCGGAGTACCTTGTCTCTGTCCGCGTTGCTGGCCACCTTGACGACTGCCAGCGCCACGCGGTTGACGCGGCTCTCGCTCGTCGGAGATTTCAACCGTGCCGGCTTTGCGGGCGGGCAGGGTGTTGCGATCAAAATCCAGCTTATCGATTTTGCGTTTGATCAGGCGTTCGATCGCCCGCAGCTGTCCGGTTTCATCGTCGGCTACCAGTGAGATGGCAACACCGCTGGCGCCGGCACGACCGGTACGACCAATGCGATGGATGTAATCTTCCGGTACCTGTGGCATCTCGTAGTTGATGACCATGGCCAACTGGTCGATATCAATACCACGCGCGGCGATGTCAGTTGCTACCAGCACCTGCACTTTGCCGGCTTTGAAATCAGCGAGGGCTTTCGTGCGTTGCGACTGGCTTTTGTTGCCATGGATCGCCGCGCCGTTAATGCCATATTGCGCCAGCTTCTTCACCAGATTGTTGGCGCCGTGCTTGGTACGATTGAACACTAGGACCTGGTCCGGTGTTTCCAGCAGTATTTTGGCGAGCAAGGGCAACTTCATATCCTTGTTGGCCATGTACATGTGCTGCGTGATCAGCTCTACAGTGGAGTTGCGAGGAGCTACGTCTATTTCGACTGGCTGATGGCAGATGGTTTTCGCCAGCACGCGGATCTCGTCGGAGAAGGTGGCGGAAAACATCAGGTTCTGGCGCTGCTTGGGCAGCAAGCCGATGATCTTGCGAATATCTCTGATGAAGCCCATGTCGAGCATGCGGTCGGCTTCGTCAAGCACCAGTACTTCCAGCGCATTGAACTTCACTGCGTTCTGCTGATACAGGTCGAGCAGGCGGCCCGGTGTTGCCACCAGAATGTCGCAGCCCTTGCGCAGTGCGAGCATCTGGGGGTTGATGTTGACGCCACCGAACACCACAACTGAGCGCAGTTTTTCATGTTTGCCGTAGGTTTCGATGCTCTCCTGGATTTGCGCGGCCAGTTCACGGGTTGGCGTCAGGATCAGCGCACGCACATGGTTGCCGGCCATCGGCGGCTTGCCGCCAAACAGTTGCAGCAGTGGCAGCACGAAACCGGCGGTTTTGCCGGTGCCGGTTTGCGCGGCGGCCATCACATCCTTGCCGGACAGAAGCGCTGGAATTGCGCGAACTTGAATTGGCGTAGGGATGGTATAACCGGATTCGTTTACAGCTTGGAGCAGGGAGTCTTTCAACCCCAGTTCGTTAAAACTCATAATATCTCTTCAAAAAATGCACGTATGTGCGGGCAAAATTAACGGCAGCACACATGCATACCCGAAACGCAATTGCGTTGGTTCGGACAGGCGCTGCCAGTGTGTTGTGTCACCAAAAGTTTGGTTGCACTGTTGTTACTACAATCGATACAACAATGTGCAAATTCGCTAGCTTACTGATGGGTGGCCGCCGCGCGTTGGCACGAAGGCTGGCATGAGTGGAGGCTGGGACTTTTGAAGGTACTGACCTAGGAGGGTACTGACCTAGGAGGGTACGACCTAAAAAGGAACTGCCTACTAAGGAGATGCACTGTCTGCCGAATAACCTCTTTTTAGGCATTTCTAGAGGTAGTCCGATGCAGACGGTGCGCACAGTAACACAATAGCATCCGTAAGGCTTTGATTATTTTCGGCTTAGCTGGCGCGGCAGATCAGGCCCTTCAAGTAGTAACCTTCCGGGTAGGTGGACAGCACGAGGTGATCCTTGTCTTGGCTGAGTTTTTCCAGGTATTGCAGTGTGCGGCCAGCGTCGAGCGCGGCATCGGCCACAACTTTGTGGAACAGATCTTCCGGCATCAGCCCCGAACAGCTGAAGGTGGCAAGGATGCCATTCGGATTCAGTAATTGCAGTGCAAGCAGGTTGATGTCTTTGTAACCGCGGCAGGCTTGGGTCAAATGCTGTTTGTTCTCCACAAACTTCGGCGGGTCGAGCACGATCAGGTCAAAACGGCGACCCTCGGTGCGGTATTTGCGCAGTTCCGCGAACACGTCAGCATTGATGTGCGTGCAACGCGCGGCGTCGATACCGTTGAGCTCAATGTTTCGGCGACCGAACTCCAGCGCGGGCTCAGAGGAATCCAGGTTGGTTACCGAGTGTGCGCCTGCTGCGAGACAGTACACGGCCATGCTGCCCGTGTAACTGAAGCAATTGAGAACGCTTCTGTCTTTTGCATAGGAGGCAATCGTACTGCGGTTGTGGCGTTGGTCGAGATAAAAGCCAGTTTTGTGGCCTTGCAAGAGATCAACCTCGAAGCGGTGGCCTTGCTCGGTAATGGTGATGACGGGTGGAATGTTGCCATGCAATGTTTGCGTTAGCAGCGGCAAGCCTTCCTTCTCGCGGATATTCACGTCGGAGCGTTCGAGTATCGCGCAGTCGGGGAACACTTTGCGCAACGCCCACACAATCTTGTCGCGGTGGCGTTCGGCGCCGGCACTGAGCAGCTGACAAACGAGCACATTGTCGTAGAGATCAATGGTGACGCCCGGCAAACCATCCGATTCGGCGGCAACGATACGGAAGGCGTTGGTAATGGATGGCAGCTGCATTCTGGCCTGCAGCGCGCTTTCGATGCGGCGCAGGAAGAAGGCGTTGTCGATGACTTCATCCTTGTCAAAGGTCCACGTGCGTACACGGATCGTCGAGGCCGGAGACCACGCGCCACGCGCGAGCCAGGCGCCATCGGCAGAGTGGATGTCCACCGTGTCGCCGCTGTGCAGCTTGCCGGTGTGGCGTTTGATCGCGCTGGTGAATACCCAGGGATGTTTGCGCAGCAGAGATTTTTCCCGTCCTGCGTCGAGTACTACAGTTGCTACCATTACTACCTCTGAAACTGCTTTGCCGGAAAGAGCTTTTACAGCGCGTCTATTGCGATCGTTTGGGAAACGTAGCCGGCGACATCGCGCAACTGCTCCGGTGTGAACACTGCACCGAGAGGCGGCATATTGTTGCGGCCCTGCGCGATGATATTGACCACTAGGGTGAAGTCAGTAGCATTGTGCAGATCAATACCGCCGCCATGACCACCGCGGCCGTCATCGCCATGACACGCGACGCATGCTGAACGGTACACCGCTTCACCTGCTGCGAGATCAGGCTCGCCTTCGGCCACAGCAATGGCGTCATCCGCACTGGCACTCGATACCGCAGTTGTCAACGCGGGTTCAGCCTGATCCATCGCGCCATCCAGCGCAAACAGCCACACACTGTCGCCATGTGGTGAGGGCGCGAGTGCGTTGCCGGCGGAATAGGCGATGACGTATTGCTTGCCCTTGTACTCAAAGATACTGACAGGTGAGTTCATGCCAGCGCCAGTCTGGAACTCCCAGAGTTCCATTCCGTTGGCGCTGTCGAGCGCAGTCAGGCGGCCATCGTTGCGGCCAACGAAGAGCAGACCGGAAGCAGTAACCGCCATGCCGCTGAAACAAGGCTCATTCCACAGGTATTGCCACACGATCTTGTTGGTGTGCGTATCCATCGCGGTAATGACACCAAGGTTGGGGAGCGGTTCGCCGAGGAAGGTGCCGCCAGTGTAGCTGCTGCCTTCTTGCGGGCGCTCAGTGCCCATATCTTCGGCTTGAAAGATGAAGGGTTTGTCCGAAGCACAAATATAGGTATAGCCGGTGCTCGGGTCATGCGCGCTCGGCGGCCAATTGGCACCGCCTGCGACGCCAGGTGCGAGTACCGTCGGATCAAGCCAGAAGGGCGTAAATATTTGGCCGCCGTTTTTAAGTGGATAACCTTCCGGCGCAATGCGCAGCTCCTGTGGCACGAAGGGATCGCCAACCGGGATCGGCTGCGTGGCAGCGGTATATTGCAAGGGCTCCTGTGGCACTGGAGTTTCCACAATGCCGATCAGCGGCTCCCCGGTCACGCGATCCAGAATATAGAGAAAGCCGGTCTTGCCGGCTTGCGAAATGGCCTTGCGAGGTTCGCCATTGAACTCGGTATCAAACAGAATCACCGGGTTCGGCGCATCGTAATCCCAGATATCGTGATGCACTTCCTGGAAATGCCAGCGGTACGCGCCGGTGTATATATCGAGCGCGAGTATCGATGCGGTGAACAGGTTGTCGCCTGCGCGCACGCGGCCGTTGAAGTCAGGGCCGGCATTGCCGGTGGAGTAATATAACATGCCGAGTTCCGGATCGACTGCGGGTGTTTGCCACATCGACGCCCCGCCATCCATCCACACCGTGTTGTCCTGCGGCCAGGTATCGTGGCCGAATTCGCCGGGGCCTGGCACGTTATTGAAATTCCACACCAGTTCGCCCGTGGCTGCGTTGTAAGCTTTCACACGACCGCGGATACCGCGTTCGCCGCCGGCAAAACCGGAGATCACAAGGCCGTCGTAATACAGTGGCGCGCCGGTGATCGTATAGCCTTCTTCCCAGCGTTCAGCCTGAACTTCCCAAACAACGGCGCCGGTGTTCATGTCGAGCGCTTTCAGTTTGCCGTCGAGCTGGCCGACGTAGACACGACCATCGCCCAGTCCAACTCCGCGGCTGGTCCAGCCGCAACACACTGTGTCAATCAGGAAATTCAGGTTGGCTTTGTATTCCCAGAGGATGGCGCCGGTGTCGAGGCTGAGGGCGAAGACATCGTTGTCGCCGGTGACCACGTAGGCCACACCGTTGTAGATGATTGGTGAGGCTTCACCGGAATGCCGCGGCCCCATGCCAGAACCATTCAGATGGGTACGCCACACACCTTTCAGCGCAGCCACATTTTCTTTGGTGATTTGGGTCAACGGTGAGAACCGGCGGTTATAGAGGTCGCCGCCGTTGGTGGGCCAGCTCGTGGTGGGATACTGCACTAGCGCTTCGGGCGCGAAGTCGTCGGTCTGTGCTTGGACTGCGGTTCCAGTTGCAGCCACGAGGCAGCAGGTCAGAAGGGCATGGATAAGTGAGCGGACAAAAGCAAAGTGGGCTGGAGTTTTCATGATTGGGTGATCCCCGGGTGGCTGGCGATCTGGCGTCGCCTGACAGGGGTGAATTAAACCACAAAGCCCGAGCCGGCACAGACCCCGAAAGGCCTGTGCGATCAGGTGCAAGGAATTCAGGGTGCTGCGTTCGGTCCCGAGGCGGCCCGGTCGCGAATATCACGATTGAACTCGATCTCGTCAATCGGCGCGAAAATCTGTTCCATCAGCTCTCCGTTCAGCGTATCGGGCGTTTCAAAGGAGAAGGTTTTCGTGTCGCTGGTCCAGGGTTGCGCATATAGTTCCGGGTCGGTGACGGTGATCGTCAGTTCCAGCGTCTCTGCATCCGCACGGTGCCAGCGTTCCTCGATTTCAGTGAAGTCGGTGAACGGTGTGCCCCATTCATCGAGCCACGCGCGGCCATCGAGGCCCACGGTTTTAACGACGAGTGTGTCGCCTTCCCATACGCCAACCGAATAGCCGTACCAGAAAGGACCGGCAACGAGCGCATCGGGTACCGCGCGCCCATCGGTCCAGATCGTGCGCCAATGCTTGCCCCATTCGAACAACTGGAGCACACGGTCGGGCAACTGCACCAGTTCCATCGGCCGGCCGTAGACCAGCGTGCGGTACAAGCCGGGTGGGTTGGCCTGCCCGAGCGGATCGTTGCCGAATGCCGGCATCTGCTGGCGCGGGCCCTTGCCAGGTTTGTTCGCGTCGAAGACAGCACGGCCGGCGGGCGTGAATGGCAGTTCTTCCGGACTCCATTGCGACATCGGGTAAGAGTTCGAACCGGACGCGCGCAGCCAAACACCAGTCAGTTCATTCGTTTGTGCCAACGCGAGCGCGGCGCAAAACGCGGGAAGCAGCAGTAAGAATTTCAGCCACCGGATCATCGCGTCGCTCCCTCCTGTCTGGTTTCACCGTTCGGCAGGCGCGATGGCAGCAGTTCGCCGTTTACGTACACAAGGCAGTCGAACAGGCATTCACCAACCGGCGCGCCTGTGCGCGAGGGATGCACTCTGAACTCCACGGTGTCGCCAAGCTTGAAGGTGGCGCGGGTCCAGCCGTTGGAACGTGACATCAGCACCGGACTCGGCAATTCTATTGCGTAGCTGACTTGCTGATCGGCTTCGTTGGTAACGTCCAGAAAAAGCGCCGAATGCGGATTGCGCCAGCGGAATTCGGTGACCTTGCCGGTAACTGTGATCCAGTTGCTCTGGTCATAGGAAACAGCGGTGCCGTGATGCGCGGTGGCGGGCAGTGTTGCCAGCAATAGCAGCGCACCAGTCAGTGAGGCGCGGAGTTTGGACAGCGGTACATGGGGGTTCATGGTGGTCTCCCGGTCTGGACAAGTGATTCAATAGTAAGCCGAATCGACAGGGGGGTCGAGGACTGGAATTGGTCGGAGTGAGAGGATTTGAACCTCCGGCCCCTGCCTCCCGAAGGCAGGAATTGAGGTCCAGTAAAATCCAAAGAATGAGATAACCTGCTGAAAACACGTAATATGTAGTCCATTGTAGTCCATGGCAGTCCAGTGTAGTATTTCCGTACGGATTCCGTACGGTCTTATTTGTTCTCACTACCCAGGGGCGCCAATGGCTGAAAACATCAAATCTAAGGGCGGTAGGAGCTCTCTCAAGCCGCGTAGGGAACCTTACTGGTCAAGGCTGTCTACTGGCCTGTATGTCGGTTTCAGGAAGCTTGTAGCGGGAGAGGGCACATGGATTGCCCGAAGCCGCATGGAAGACGGCAAACAGAAATACCAGTCGATTGGCACTTTTGATGCCTACGACAAGGCCGCCAAGTCTGCGCAGGAGTGGGCGCGCAAGATGGACGCCGGCATAGAAGACTTTGGCGGGACAGTTGAGGCGGCATGCAAGGCGTACGTTGAGTACATTGGCCAGCACAAATCAGCGGCAGCAAAGAAAGACCCCGAGGGCCGATTCCAGCGGCTTGTTTACGGTTCCAGATTTGGACAAATCAAGCTCGACAAGCTCAAGTCTACCCAGGTGCGCGAGTGGCTGCAGAAGCAAACCCCCGAAGCCGCGAAGCCCGAAGCCTTGCGCAAGTCCAAAGATTCAGCAAATCGCAATTTGAACACACTGAAGGCTGCACTAAACCGCGCCCTGAATGACAGGCTTGTGAGTACAGATGCCGGCTGGCGCACTGTGAACAGATTCCCGGGCGCAGGGAAAAGCAGGGACAGGCTTTTACGAATGAGCGAGAGGCGGGCAATCGTCGCGCACTGCACAGCCGACCTTGCTGCGCTCATTAAGGGCCTGCTGCTGACCCTCTCAAGGCCCGGTGAGATTGCGAGCGCCAAGGTTGGAGACTTTGACCCGGCCAGAGGAACATTAAACCTGGACGGCAAGACAGGCGCGCGCACGATTACGCTGTCGACAGAAGCTATTAAATTCTTCAAGTCTCAATCTAAGGGCAAGTTGCCGAGTGCCCCCCTGCTGTCTACCGAATACGGCCAGCAATGGAATAAGGACATGTGGAAAAAACCGTTCAAAGCCGCTGTCATAGCCGCGAAGCTTCCCGAAGATACGGTTATCTATCACCTCCGGCACGCAGCAATCTCGGAGGCAATAAGCGGCGGAATGGATCCGTTTACCGTGGCAAAGCTTGCTGGCACCTCCACCACGATGATTGATAAACATTATGGCCACCTCAGACACGATATAACGCGATCTGGGCTTGATGCGCTCAAAGTGCTGTAGAGTCTTGGGTAAACACAGAATTGACCCGTAAGGGCGATAAGCGGGGGATGTGGCTTATTAGAGAAGGGGGTTTGTACTATACAAATTGTCTCTTGATTTGTATTAGTCGAGACTAATACGCCTACACCCAGTCTTCCCAGGATTCCCCAGCCAGATTAAATTTTGTAACCATTCCTGTCATGCTACTCTTTGCAAAAGCATCATGTTTAGCGCAAAGCTGTTCAAAGGTCTTCCAGTGCATCCCCTTGGGCTTATTCCAGGGTTCACTCCCATGCAGGATGCCACCGCGCCAGCCAAGTTTGTCCCGAAGTTTGTCTGCCCTTCTCTCCGCCAATTTAAGCGAATAAGCCAATGATTTCATTGGCTTTTTTAGTTTTAGGGTGTCTTCAACTATCAAATCGACTATCAAATAATGACTCGGTTGGTAGGTTGCGACCAGCAACAACTTCTTGCCTTTTGAGAAACAGATCAGTATTCGTCAACTAGGTCCGCAAATCTCAACCAAGCCCCCGAACTTTTGCATCATCGCTGCTAACTACGCCTTGACGAAATCGTTGTGCTCGTCGAGTAGACCAAAGAAGGTACGCTAGTGAATTCCTTTTGGGGTTGCCAGCTAACAGAGGTATCGAAAGTGGTTCAGAATGGCCTCTCTCGGGCCAATCTTGATGCATAGTGGCATCCTGCAAGGGCAAGGTGGCGGGTATGCATCGTACTGTTCCAAAAATGCCCTTAACGCCCTGTCTTAAGAGTTTGCAGAGCCTTAGCACGCGTATATGTATCAA
>CAMDML010000045.1 GCA_945902215.1 Klebsiella pneumoniae
TGCTCGTTGGAAGGATCGGCCAGCGCATGCGCGGGGCCAATGGCGGTGTGTCCTTGAAACGGCATCTCGTACACCGCCTCGATGACTTGAGTAGCGCTGGCGAACGCAGCATCGGGGTTGCCCGTGATCTGCGGCTCAGCACTCGACGTAGGAGTTGCGCTGCGTATGTAGTCGAACAACGCGTTCGACGCGGGGAATGGCGCTGCGGCGGGCGGCGTCCACTCGGCTTGCAACAGACGCGCGCCATTTATCGCTTGCTCTTCGCGTTCGAACACCACGGCCACGTAGTTGCCACGGCTCACGACGCGCACAAATCCGGGCAAGCCCGACACCGACGCCTCGTCGATGCTGCGCAGGCGCGCGCCCGCGACCGGCGGCCGCACGTTGCGCGCATGCAGCATGCCGGGCACTGTCATGTCCACGGCCCAGGTCAACGATCCGTCGACTTTGCCGGGAATGTCGTAGCGCTCGATGGGCTGACCCACCACGCGCAGCTCCTGCACGGGCTTCACGCTCGCCGTGCCAGTGGTGGCATCAACGTTGGCTCCCGTAAGCGCCACATCGAAGCGCTTGCCGCCGACAAGCTCGGCGTAGGTAACAGACTTCGTGGCATCTGCGGTGGCTGCAATCGTGCCGTTGCTCGCCGTGAGCTCGGCGACCGGCGTACCCAAGCGCTCAGAGCCGAGCTCAAGCAATACGCGCCGCGCCTCGGCGGCGACTCTGCGCATCGGCCAGCCGTCGCGTTCGATGGCGTCGGAACCGCCCGAGCCGCCCTGGTCAGGCGTGGTATCGGTGCAGCCCATGACGAGGCGCGTCTGGGCGTACGCCATGTCGAGCTCGTCGCACATCATTTGCCGGAACGCCGTGCCCGTGCCCTGGCCGCCATCCGTTTTGCCGACGAAGAAGGTGGCGGTGTTGTCCGGGTGAATCACGATCCACGTGTCAAGCGCAAGAAAATCGGGGTCGGGGTAAGGACCAGCGCTGACTACTTGCGCGAACACGCGGGCGCCGGGGAGTGTGCTGGCACTGAGACTCAAGACCAAGACGCCCGAGGACGCCAGAAAACTGCGGCGCGAAGCCGATGGGTTGAGGCCGCCCAGTGCGTCCGTGATCAGTTTCGGTAGTGTGAGTGGCGTGCTCATACGGCAGCCTCCCCGGTGTCCTGCGCAGAACCGTTCACCACGCGCTTGATCGCCGCCTGAATGCGGAAGTACGTCATGCAGCGGCACAGCGCGCCTTCCATGCCTGAGCGGATCTCGGCATCGGTGGGATTCGGGTTCTGGTCGAGCAGCGCCTTGGCCGTCATGATCTGGCCGTTCTGGCAGTAGCCGCACTGCGGCACCTGCTCGTCAATCCACGCTTGCTGGAGCGGATGCAACGCGCCGTTCGTGGCGAGGCCTTCAAGCGTTGTGATCGCGCCGGATACCGCCGAGGCTGGCGTGATGCAGGAGCGCAGCGCGACGCCATCGACGATGACCGTACAGGCTCCGCACTGCCCCAACCCGCAGCCGAACCGTGGGCCACGCAGCCCGAGGTCGTTGCGCAACACATAGAGAAGCGGGGTCGTCGGATCGACGTCTACTGCGTGGACCGCGCCGTTGACGCGTAGTGAAACGACTGCCATTGGATACTCCCCGGGACCTTGCAACCTTGCGGTTGGTGTACCGGAAGTATAAGCCCCCCACCGCCGACAGACCAAGGTTAAAGCGCCTTGAGCCACTATCCGACTGGAATATCCCGGAACGCTGGCGCTAGCCACCCTCACGGCGATGGGCTACATGGGGATCCAGCAACTCGTCAACAAGCTCATAAGGCAACAGGGAATTTGACACCAATTTCGCAGATCCGTTTATTCAACGGGGCCGGGGTACTTATCCTCATTGCCACCGGCATTTGTGCTTACCCGTTGGTTGACATGAATTGCCTCGATCCAACGGGCGATTTTTCGGAGATCAGCAGCTGTGAAAGTGCCATCTAATTGGACCTCCTCCCTTCCTCGCAGCAAGGCCACCCGCTGGCTTCCGGTGTCATGTTCAGAATTGGAAGAAAACTCATGCAAGTTCATAAAATTGAAAAATCAAAAATATTGATAAACATAAATCAAATAGCACGCCAAAAAGCCAGCCCAAAAAAGCACAACACCAAGCAATAAAAGGGTGACTTTAAATTCTCCAAAGCTATGTAATTCACGCCCACATATACATCTGGCATCAGTCTTTGAGAAGTTCATATATTTCCTTGAATTCATGCTGGTGTTTATCAAATAGCTCCAGCAACTGCGGGTCGAAGTGCTGCGGAATGGTTCTACCATCGCCTTCGAGCAGGATTGTCATTGCCTGCGCATGGCTGAAAGCCAGCTTGTACGCCCTCTTCGAACGGAGTGCGTCATAGACATCAACAAGGGTGGTAATCCTCGCTACCAGTGGAATCTGCTCTCCTTGCAAAGCTTGCGGATAACCCGATCCGTCCCAGCGTTCGTGATGCGCTAACGCGATTTCGGCGGCAACCTGGAATGTTTTGCTCCTGGATTTTGACAGGATTCGATGACCGTGGTGCGTATGCTGCTGCATGATTATCATCTCCTCCTCTGTTAAACCGCCCGTTTTCTGAAGGATGGCCTCGGGAGTCCCTATCTTGCCTATGTCATGAAGGGGCGCAGCAAGAAACATGATTTCTTGCATCTCGACTGAGAGGCCGATTAGCCTGGACATCAGTTCTGCGTAGGAGCCGATGCGGTTCATATGATTGCCGGTTTCGGGATCCTTTAACTCAGCCGCAATTGACAGTTTGCTGACCAATTCCTCGTTTTGATGGTCCAGTTCTTTCTCAAGGTTAAGGGCTTTATTCCGATTTTGATCATTAATCGTAACTTCGTGCTGGTCTTTACTTACTCTCCCTAGCGCATTCCTGGTGCTGGCGAGCAACCTGGCAGGGTCTACTGGCTTGACAAGATAATCTGAAACGCCTTTTTTGAGCGCATTAATCGTGTCCTGCTGATCTGAATCGCCGCTCATGACGACGAACTGCACAACACGTTTTTCCGCGAGGGAGATATTTCGCAACATTTCGATCAAAATCATGCCGTCGTAGTCAGGCAGGCGAAGATCGGTGATGACCACTGAAATATCATAATTTGAATCAAATTGTGCAAGCGCATCGCCACCATTGGCTGCCTGCAACACATTCATTTGTTCATCGCCCAACAAGGTACAAATTTCTTCGAGGAAGACGGGGTCGTCGTCCACTACCAGAATCTTGCCATTCATAAACCAGCCCTACTTTGCATTTAAGGCTACATTACAGGCCTAATATGCCGTGACCGTTTGGCAGTTGTGCAAAATTATGAAAGGTTGTGTTTTTTAGCGCCGCATAATGGCGTCTACTTCGTGAAGGAAGGCAGTTATATCAATCGGCTTGCGCAGGATAGGGATTGCGCCGAAGGTGACAAAGTCGAATCCCAAGTGCCCCGAAAGCAGAATAAAGGCCAGATTGCGCCCTTGCAGGCAAGTGACCAGTTCGAAGCCGGATTTGCCCGGCATCCGGGCATCAGTTATGACCAAACGCAGGTTCTTGTGCCTCGCCACGAGAGCCAGCGCCTCATCGAAACTTTCCGCACTTGCTACGGCGTAACCTTCCACCCCGAGCAACTCGGCCATTTCTTCAAGAATAAGAGGCTCATCGTCGACAATCAGGATGGTGGGCTCAGCCATCTATGCCCAGCTCCTGGTCTTTGGAGTCCGGGGGAGGCTGCAACACCACGGGGAGGATTATGACAAAAACAGCGCCTGTAGCAGAATTTTCAGCATGAATGCTACCGCCCATGTCCTGGATAATTTTGCTGGAAATGGACAAGCCGAGGCCGGTGCCCTTGCCGACGGGTTTTGTAGTAAAAAACGGGGCGAAAATTCGTGGCAGTATTTTCTCGGCGATACCTCCGGCATTGTCCTCAACCCGGATATGCAGTTCAGCAAGGTGGCAATGCAAAGAAATACCAATGGCCGCATCTACCCTGGGCTTCTCCAACAGTACATACATGGCATTTTCCAACAAATTCAGTATGACCTGCTCCAACAGAATGGCATTTCCCAAAACAGGCATACAGTCTTGAGGCAAATCCAGCAGCACATCTATTTGCTGTAGTCGGAGTTGTTCACCCATAAGTTCAAGTACGGACTTGATCACTGCGCTGGAGTCGACAAGGGTCTGACCAGTTTCCGGCTTGCGGGCAAACATGCGCATATGATCAATAATTGCCGCTGCGCGCTGCGTCTGACTGCTGATTCGCTCGAGCTTCGCCAGCACAAAATCATTGTCGGCCAAGCCGCTTTCCAGCCGGTGGATACAGTTGGCTGCCGCCATGCGGATCACATTTAGTGGCTGGTTCAATTCATGCGCCACCGAGCTTGCCATCTCGCCCAGCGAGGAAAGTTTCGCGGATTGAAAGAGTTGGGCTTGCGCATTCTTGAGCGCAGTCAAATCCTGGCCCATGCATATCAGGCCTATCACTTGTCCCATAGCATTCTCTCGGCACGAAATATTCATAAGCAATTCAAAGTGTTCTTCATTTTTTTTCAATAATGTCACTTCCTTGTTAAAAACTGAGTCGCCACTAAAAGCGCAGTCGATGAATCGGGCGACTCGCTCCTGTGCGTCCGGTGTAACCAAAGAATCGACCAGTGACTTGTTTTTAATTTCTTCCCAATTATAGCCAGTGAGCAAACAGGCTTGGTCATTCCACGAGTTGATTTTCCCGAATACGTCCAAACCGATGATTGGGCAGTTCGCATGGCGAATCAGGGTACTCAGCTCCTTGGCTATCCTGTCGCGTTCAAGCGCTGCGTGCTTGATCACCTCCAAAAGTGACTGCAGTTTAGTTGTGAATTCCTGGTATTCGGTTAAACCGCTCTTGGGCCAAATAACATCCAGTGACTCCAAAGGATGGGCAATATCGATTTTGGCGAATGTTTGTGTGATTCTGGCAAGCGGCCCGACAAGGTAGCTCATCAGGAACCTTGAGAGCAGTACGGTTAAAAATGCAAGTGCCAATGTAAAAACCATGGTGCGCCGGTATTCGACATAGACCCGGTTCAATACCACCCCGGTCGGCATGCTGATAATAAAACGAAGATCACCCAACGCAGGCACCTTGATGGTTTTGGCAAAATGCTCCAGCTGGAAGAATTCAGGAATTGAACCGTTACTGTTAATAGTGGACAGGATCTCGTAAGTTCTTGGATCGATTCTTCCTAAAGCTCTTTTCATGTATCTAAGAGTTTGTGGTTGCGTGATAGTGCTGAAAATTACATAGTTGCTATCGGTAAGTATGGACAGGTCAAAACTGTCTGTTGGATTGTCATTTAGTATCTGCTCACGAAGGGGCCGGAGCAGGTCCTGTGCCGTCTCCGCATCCAAGACAAGATTCTCGCCCCCCCCACCAAGCTGACTGAAGTGCAGCTGTCCCTTGCTACCTTCCAGCCACTCCAATGATGAACTACGGGTGTTGATATCGAACGGCTCCAAATCGCTGGCGGATATCCAGCCTTCGATCCGTTGACGCATGAAAAGCGCCATGCTCTCCAGCAACTCGTCCTGACTTAAAAATTTTGCTTCAACCTGGCTGCGGTTGGAGAATGCCTGGGACAAGAGCAGGGGGACGATTACGGCATAAAGGAACGCGAGGGAAACCAGCTCGCTGATGTCCCAACTAAATTCCGGCTCATTAGGGTGCTGTAAATACCGGCTATAAATACTGTTCTTCTGGGATTTGTTATAGCGGAAAAGGGCATCGTAAATAATGTAAATCAGCACGGCCAGGATAGAATTAATCACATACTTTAATGCGAGAATTTCTACTGCCAAGGTGGGGATTTGCAAGAACAGCTTATTGACCAGAAGTACGGAAAACCAGCCCAGCGTACACCAATAAGCAATCACTGCGATGATGATGTGGTCTTTGAACTTGATTCGGCCCAAATCAAAGTTAGAGAACGACCAAAGAAATATAGCCTCAGCAATATATATCAACGAATCCCACAGATGTCCCAAGTGAAGATATAGCGGGATAGTGATAATGAGGGTACCAACAACTGTCGCGGCCAGCGTGAATCTGACTGCCAAAAAAATAATGAAAACCTCACCGAACAGTATCGGGACACCCCAATAAAGATTCACCGGAAACAGGTTGCACAGGAACCCGAGCAAAACCAACGCTGCCCAAGACATCGCCCTGACGAAAATCATCGGCCAGAAAATATTCAGGTTTTTCAAGGTAAACATCTGCACAGGCACCCTATGGCGGGAATGAGCAAGAATACGCTTGGCATTCTAACTAGGCTTTCCCGGCTAGTTATGGGCCAAAATATAAAAGTTTATGTAAACTTGCAGAAATTTCATGGAAATTGGCGGGCAGGCGGCTGGGCAGGATCAGTTTATGAGTTTACCCTGCCGATTGGAATTCACCAGAATCAGGCCGGCCCAATGGTGTGACACTGCTTGCAAACTTATGATAAGTTACAGGATTACCCGACACCGTGTATCCACGGGTATATACTAAACCATTTTCCCGGAAGCAGTCCGCCCGCTTCAGTTTCCAATAGTTGCCCACATGCCAAAAATTTTGATCCTTGAGGACGACCTCGATACACGCGAGGAAATGCTTGAGTTCTTTAAAAATGAAGGTTTTGAAGCGTATGCCTCCCCGAATGTAAAGGCATTCGAAGTGGCTTTATTATTTCACAAGCCCGATTTGGTAACCCTCGACATCAATCTGCCTGATGGTGACGGTTTCTCCGTTACAGCCTTCGTAAGGGAAAATTCAGCTGCCGGCATCATTATTATTTCTGGTCGCGGCGAAACAATCGACAAAGTGGTGGGCCTGGAGGTGGGCGCGGACGACTACATTACGAAACCTTACGCTCCGCGGGAACTGTTGGCGCGGGTAAGAGCCCAGTTGCGCCGGATGCAGAGAATGAAAGTATCTGCTGAACTTGGTGATAGTTTTTTCCTTCACTTCCCCGGCTGGATCATAAATGAACGTAGCCGGACAGTGACTACCACAAACATGGCAAAGGTTGATTTCACCACTTCCGAATACGATCTGCTACTCACGCTGGTACAGAATTCACAACGAGTAATGACTCGCGAAACCCTGATGAACCATGTCAAAAACAACCGACTCTGGGCCAACGACGAGAGGGCGATTGATGGACTGGTGAGCAAGCTGCGCAAGAGGATAGGTGAGAACACCATCCAAACTATTCATAATGTGGGGTACATGTTCACTCCTTTTGTCCATAGATCCCAGGATCCATTGCCGCCGCCCGAGTAACATTACAGAGGAAGTATCCATGAATCATTATGTTGATATATTGGGTGGCCGAAAGAATTTGGAAATGGCGGTCGCGGTTTTTTATAAAATGGCCTTACTCGACCCTGTCATTTCTCCATATTTTCGCAACAAAAATACAGATCAAATTGCCAGTCATTTCTGCAATGTCGTTGAAGCCTGCCTTGGCGAAGAGAGGACTCAGTCAAGGAGCTTTTTCACATCGCTCACAAAAGCACATGGCCAACTGGTCAAGGAATTCGGCCTCAATGATGAGAAGTATGATCATATGCTGCGAATCCTTGATGCCGCGCTCGATGAGGTGAAGATCCCTGCCGACCTGAAAGCTGAGATGATGGATTTGGCGGAATTTTTCCGCACAGCAGTACTTGGGCGCTGATTGACTGATTGGCATCCAGTGCAGGCGGCCAGCGGAATCAGGTGCCGAGCACCATCTCAGCAGCGCCTACCAATAGTTGCGGGAACAAACCCAGACCAATAAGCAGCACAATCAGCAGCACGACTACGCCGCGTTCATGCGCCCGCAAATCGGGCGGAATCGCACGCAGTGGCGGACCAAAAAAGCCTTTCGCCAGAATGCCCAGCGAGGCAATCGCCAGAATCGCGCTGGCAAAGATGATGATGATGGCGCCGGCAGGACTCTCCTCCCACAACGCATGCAACAGCAGGTCATCGGCAATGAAGCCGGCGGTGCCGGGCAAGCCGACTCCAGCCGCGGCAAAGAAAGCGAAAGCACCCGCCAGGCGCGGAAATGCGCGCGCACGGCCCACGGCAGGACCGGACAAGGCAACTTTACCGACCCGCGCTTCCATCGCGCTCTGGCTCAACGCCAAACCGCTCAAGGCCAGCACGATGGTCACGGTGACCAGCAAGGCCGCGCCGAAATGCCCGCGCCCGCCGGCGCCGACGGCAGCGAACAGCATGCCGGCATGCATCAGCGTCGATGTACGGAACAGGCCGCCGAGTTCACGCTGCGCCAGTGCAGTCACTGCATAAACCAGTGCCAGCACGGTGCCGTAAATCACCAGCGTCGGGGCAAGATCATGCGCAATTTTAAAATGGTCGATGAAATACAGGTGCGCGACAACCAGAATCAGCAGCGATGCGTTCTGTTGCACCTGTAGGTCCCTGTTCTGCATGCAGAGCTCGGCGACACCGGGATGGAACGGCGGCAAACCGGCGCGCAACGCGAGTGCCGCACACGACAATATGAAAGCTGCGTTTTCGGAACCAGTGGCGAGCGCACCGGCGGTAGCAGCAAGCAGCAGCGCTGCAGCAGCCAGAAACAATGCACCAGTGCGTCCCTTGTGCCAGGCCTGGGCGGCATGCACACCGGTAACAGCAGTCAGCGCCAGATAGGCAGAGACTCCATTTTCTCCGAGCAACGGCACCAGCAAAATGCCCAGCATCAATGCTGCACTCAACCAGGCCATCGGTTCACGCCGACCACTCATCACCAGCGGTGCCGCGAGCAAAATCGCTGCCAGCGCTGCAATGAACAGGGTGAATACTGCAGGACCGGTCATCGGTTATCTCCTTCTTCTTGCAGCACGGGTTGTTTCAACGTCAGGCTGTTGCGGTACGACTCATCCCAGCGTGCAAAACATTCCGCAATCCGCTGCACGGGAGAAACCAGTGCATCCATCCGGTCGTCCAGGCGGAAGCGATGCAAGGCCTGCGCGTAGAACCAACGCGCCAGACCTGGCGCCACTCTTGCTACCAGACCTGAGTGCTCTGTGTGATGCCCGAACATATGCGAATCGGCCAGCGTGTTGGGTGCCTTCAGAAACTGCCAGGAGCGCAACAAGGCATGGCAGACCAGATGAATCAGCGCGAACGTGGTAAAGCCCAGACAGATTTCCGCAAGGATCAACCCGGTCTGCGCCAGCGTGGCGTGTGCAAGCGCGCCCTTCGCATCCGTATGGGTGCGGGCGATAGCTGCGGCATACACTGCGGTCGCAACCCCCACCACGATGCCCAGCATGCGCGCCAGCGGTGCGGCTTCGAGGATCGGGCTTACACGCAGCAGCATGAACAGGCCGACATGGATCGACACAGAACCGTAGAACAGCGCGCTCGACGGCGTTGGGCCTTCCATCGCGCGCGGCAGCCACGACGAGAACGGCAACTGCGCCGATTTGCCGAATGCGGCCAGCAGCAGCATCGTTGCAATCAGCGTCACCGTGACGCCGGCGAGTTCACCGGCGCCCTGCAAACCGGAAATGCTGGTTGAACCGAGCAGCTCATGTACGCTGACAATGGCCACCAGAAATCCGGCATCGCAGATGCGGTAGGTTGCAAAGGCCCGCACTGACGAACGTACCGGCTCTTCACGCTCGTAGAAATAGCCGATGAACAGCGCAGAACAGACACCGATGGCTTCCCAGCCGGCAAAGAACACATCCAGTGCGCCGGCAAAGGCCACCAGCTGCGTGCCTGCAGCGAAGATGCCCAGCAGTACGAAGAAGCGCGCATAGCCGGCTTCCTTGTGAAGATAGGTTTGCGAGAAGCGCGCGACGAGCAGCGTCAGGATTGCGCCCAGCAGTGAAAACACCAACGCCAGCCGGTCCACATACAGCAAGGCCGGAATCTCGTACTCACCCACACGGATCCAGTGGCCGAAATCGAACTCAACCGCAGGCTGCGCAAAATCATGCTGCACGAGCACCGTGATGCTGCCAACCAGCGACAGCAACAGTCCGGTGAGGCAGATGCGATACGCCGCGGGCTCAGAGAGCCAGTTCTGGCGCGCCAGCAACAACAGCCCGGTCAGCAGGGCACTGACGAAGGGTGAGGCAATGCTCAGTCCCAGCGCCACATGGAGCAAATCAGTCATGCAATCTCCTTGATCAGGCGGCGGCAGCGGCGTTGGCGGAGTTCGCGCGCAACGCAGCATCCACCAGTACGGGGGTCAGATGGTCACGATGCTGCCCGTGACGTGTGGCGGAGTCGGGAAAACGGCCAATGTCTTTCGTGTCGGGCTGGTACGGAATGAATCCGGCATCGGTAAAGAGATGCATCGCGCCGGTCTCGGGATTGACGCAGGCAAGCTGCACCCAGCGGTTGACGACAAGCTCACGCACTTCGTCCTGTTTGCCGGCAATCTGCAGCAGGGCTTCTGGCGTGGATTCGCAGACGATCAACAGCCGCATCGGCTCATGCAACTCAACCATCTGCAACGGCAACCCGGTGCGCAGATCACTCTTGTGGCCGTTCATGATGCCGAGCAAGCCGATCACGTTGTGCGGCAGTTTGGTGCCGCAGCCGTAACGCTCGTTGTCCACCGACGAGAAGAAATATTCGAGACTGATACCAGCGCCAACCGGGCCCGCTGCAGCGAGAATTCTCTCAAGGATACCGTGATCGGGATCAATGGCAGGGTCGTAGCTGATCAGGAATGCGCGGCGATCCATGTGCAGCCCGCGTGTCAGCGAACGACGTCCCACGACGGCGACCGCATTGGTGCAATGGCCGTATTCCGGGCGCGGCTGCGCCAGCTGGCGCGAACGCGTTTCGACATGCTCAAGCCCTTCATCAGGCGTGATGCCCAACCGCGCATTGTGGAAGCGGCGGCAGCGTTCCGCCGCGCTCATGCGGCGCGCCTGGTCGAGCACGTGGTCCGCCGCCTCAAAAACGTTGACGAGGTTGTGTGGCAACTCGGCCAGATCGGAATAGGACACGTTGTCGTCGGCAGTATCATGCAGGCCCCCGATGAACCAGGTGTCGTTGGGAATCGTGATACTACGGGTACGCAGCGCCTGGCGTACTTCCCCAAGATTGGCCAATGCAGCAAACAGGCGCGCGTTCGCACCACCACGACGACCACCACAGGCGCCGCAATCGTGCGCGGATTCATGCGGATTGTTCAGACTCGTCGACCCATGGCCCAGCACCAGCACTATCGGTGCGAAGTTGTCGACCAGACCAATACTGCGCAACACACCGGTCACCCGGTCAGTCGCCTCTTCCAGCGTGAAGCCCAGGAACTTGCCACGCTCGGTGCGCAGCGGATTGTTGCTGTCGCGTACTGCCAGCAGCCGTGTACCGGGACGCGGCGACATCGCTTCCGTGACGCTGGCGTGCAGCCCGAGCGATTTGTGCGGAAACAGGATCCGCAGCATGGCCGACAGTGCGAACACGGGGCCAAGCAGCAGGGAAAGTCCCGCGCCGCCGCTCAGCGTGCGTGACTGGTAATGGATGTTGCGGCGTGCAGCGCGCCATCCATCGCGCAAGTTCTTGCGGATGTCATGCCACGTGCGCTGCGTGTAGATCGGCGTCTCGTGTACTTCATGTGCGGGGGTCACGACTACCGGGCAGTAAGCTGCAGGTCTGTGGTCGTACAACCCCTGGTAATCAATTGCCACACCGAAAAATCCTGCGAGACCGAAAGTCTGGTAGTTCGGCCCCTGCTCTTCCACCGCGCGGCGGATCGACTCTTCGCGCTCGTCCATGCAGAACAGGTACTGTGCCCGCGGACGGCCGTCAGTCTTCAGCATTCGCTCCGGCCGCAATGCGGCAATGCCGTTGAGCGTATGCCGGTAATACCAGTGTTCGTATGCCTCCATCCACAACTCGCGGCATTTGAGCGGCGGGCAGGCCAGTACTTCCTGCCACAGCGCCAGAATCGTCGCGTCACTCAGTGTAGAGAAGCCCTGCGGATCAAGTCCGGCTGCCTTCGCGATGGCCAACAGAATCATCGCATCTTCGTTGCGATGGCCGACGTCAGGATCAGGCGCATGTGCGAGCAAGGCATTCCACGCCACCGGCAGGCCGGCTTGCGTGCAGATCTTTTCGATTGCGCGCTGCGCCAGTACGAAACGCACGGCAATGAAATCGTTCAGCGTGGCCGGCGTATGGCTGTGGTTTTCGTCAGGATGCAGTTCAAGCCGTGCAAACATACCGGCCCAGCCACCGAGTGCCGCGGCACTCTCGACAATGAAACCTTCATACTGGTGCTCTTCCACACCCAGAGCGCGCAGACAGTCATCGATGACAGCGAGCACCGGTTTGTGCTCACGCGCTATTGCCTTGAAATCTTCCGCAACACCGGGGCAACCGCGCGGCGAACCGGCGCCGGCGGCATACAGATCCGCCACGGCATGCAGAAAACCGCGGTTGCGTGCGGGCATCGGGGTCAGCGCCTGACCCTGGTCAAGATAGGCAGCACCGAGGCGGATCAGTTCGTCCTGCACCGGCACATCGGTATCACCGGCCTGCAGCGCGCGCAGCACATCGGCATGCCGGCGGTAATTCACGCGCTGGTGGCGCAAGCCGGGTAGCGCATCCACGCGCGCCAGCGTAACGTTGAACAGCGGGCGTTCCTGAGCCGTCAGCAGCCATTGCAATTCAGTGGTGTTGGCAACGGGGTTGGCATCAACCATCAGCGCGCGCCAGAGTTGCATGCGGGAGAACCCGGGTAGCAAGGCTGCGCTTGCTGCAGCACCCAAACGCTGCGTGATGATGTAATCCAGATCTGCGGAATCGACCCGGCCTTTGGCATAAGCGGCACGGAAATCCTGCAGTTCCATGTAGGGACGCGCGCCGGTGAGTTCGGCGGCTTGCTGCACAGCGTCGTGGAAACGCAGCTTCTGGAAGTGATGCAGTGTGTTGTGGTGGATGAAGACCCCGATGGGGCCCTGGTCGGGAAGAATATGGCGGGCAGCTGCAAGCGCCTGCTCCAGGGGTGTGACGTTATGTCCTGGGCTTTCCATATGCATATCTCAGTGCCCCATGCTCGCAGCCGCAGCCGCGAGATCCATGTTCAGAACTGTCACATCCAGACGCCGCTCCGCTGTGCTCGCCTTGAAGTCACGCAACACTTCCAGCACGTCGTGATCAATGCTGCGGTTTTTGCTGCCGTCGATGATGACCCGGCTGCCGGGTTTGAATTCCTGCAGTGCGGACGTCAGGCTGGCCTTGTGCAGGAAGGTCAGGTGCTTGTTCAGACGCAGCAGCGTCGTGTTGGCTTCAGGCGTTTCGGTTTCAAAACACGGTGCATTGAGATGCTCATGCAGGATGAACAGCAGGCTCACTGTCAGGCCGATGGAGATCCCGATCAGCAAGTCTTCGACCAGAATCGCGACAATGGTGATGATGAACGGAATCCACTGACGGAAACCCTGCTTGACGAAATGCTTCAGCTGGCGCGGATGCGCGAGTTTGAAACCAGTGTGGATCAGTACCATCGCCAGCACGGCGAGCGGAATCATGTTGAGCAGGGCCGGAATGGTGAACACGGCTGCCACCAGTAGTACGCCATGGATGATCGCCGAAGCCTTGGTGCGCGCGCCGGCATACACATTGGCCGAACTGCGCACGATCACCCCCGTCATCGGCAAACCGCCGAGCAGGCCGCACAGCGTGTTGCCGATGCCCTGCGCCACCAGCTCACGGTTGGCTGGCGCTTCACGCTTCAGCGGGTCCATGCGGTCCGTGGCTTCGAGGCTGAGCAGCGTTTCCATCGACGCGATGATCGCGATGGTCAACGCGGTGACCCACACGGCACTGCTGGTAATCGCACTCCACAATGGCGATTCCAGAGCCGCGTCCAATTCTCCAAGTGACCCGATCACCGGCAGGCTCACCAACTGCTCTCCCTGCACCACAAGATCGGGGCCAAACACGAGGTTCAAGCCCGCGCAGACCAATACCGCAACCAATGCGCCTGGCACGATTGCGAAACGCTTCATGAAAGGCTGATCCCACAGTACGAGGAACGCGAGCGACAGCAGGCTGATGACGATGGCACCGGTATGAGCATTGGTAAAGGCAGCGACAATGCCATCAGCCGCTGTCAGCGTATCAGCGCCCAGCGCGTACGGCAGCTGGCGCAAGATGATGATCAGGCCGATACCGGCCAGCATCCCGCGGATCACCGAATTCGGAAAGTAATAGCCGATCACACCGGCGCGCAGCAGACCCAGTCCAATCTGCATCAAGCCGGCCAGGAACACCGCCGTCAAAAAGGCCGGGAAACCACCGAGGGTGGTGATAGCACTGAGCACAATGGCCGTGAGTCCGGCCGCCGGGCCGCTGACCATCAGGTGTGAACCCGAGGCAAAGCCCACCACCACACCCCCGATGACCCCAGTCACCAGACCCGCCATCAACGGCGCACCGGAGGCCAGAGCGATACCGAGACAAAGCGGCAGGGCTACCAGGAACACAACCATGGAAGCCCGTAGGTCCTGGCGCCAGGATTCACGGTAGGCCGGCGTCCAACTGGGCGGAGGGGTTGAATCCAATGCTGCGGCTAAGTTCTGGCTGGAGTTGGAATTGGTCACTGTACTTATCCTTTATATAGTATCTGCAGAGTTGTGGAGCTGTTTCGGGGCAAATCCTACTGAAGCAGCGTCGTTAGAATCCAACAAGGGCGTCTTTCTACCAAAATTGTTGCACGTAAAAAAGTTATTTGTGGTTGTTTTTTCCTTTCACCCTACCCCTGCTCTCGGCTCCTATTCACCGTTTCCAACATGGGCTATTACGATGACGTTGTGACGAAAGTGAACGGCCAGTGGCTGATCCAGAGTCGCAATATCCCGTAGGAATGCGCCGGGGATAGTGGTCAGCGAGGCAGCTCCGGCAGTTGCATTTCTATCGTCACGCTGAAATCCCCGATCTCGCCTTCAGCTGGCTGCGCGAAAGTCTGGGTGCCTTCGGCCAGGGTGAAGCGAACGCGCTTGTAGCTGTGGCCACCCTCTTCCCGTGACACTTCCACGTTAAGCAGATAGTCGCCGGGCGGTACCACGGCACCGAAGTCGTCCTTGCCGTCCCACACCAGTTGATACTCGCCGGGGCCGCGCGTGGGGCGGGTAACGTTGTCCATGCGTTTGCGGGTGCTGTTCCACCAGCGCGAATTGGTGCTGGCCCAGCGCTGCTCGCCACCCAGGAGCAGCAGATTCTTGAGCGCCTTCCCCTGTGCATCACTGATCCAGATGGCCACGTAGGGGCGCTCGTAGCCGCGTTCATTGAGATTGGGGATCGTGTAGTCGATGGTCATGGAAATGCTTGCGGCGGCCTGCCGCACCATGTCTTCGCTCAGGTAACGGTTCCAGTTGCGCGACGTGCGCTGGGTGCCATCGCTGCTGATCAGCAAGGCGTCCACATTCTCCAGCGTATTCACCCAGGCCAGCCCGGTCTCCATGCTTTGGGCAGCTAACGCGGTGGCCACCGCATCAGCCGTGAGCGTGTCGGGAGCAATGACGACGGCGTAAACGCCGTTCGTTACCGGCCAGCCACGTTCGGGCACCAGGATGTGGCTGAACTCGCGCGCGTTGATGGTGCGGGTGCGGCTGGTATGCCCGCTGGCGGTAACCGCCATTGAGGTCAGCGCCAGGCTGCTGACAAAGCCAGCGTTGTCGGCGATTAGTTGCGGATCAGCCACCTGCACCAACCAGCCGTTCCGTTCCGGCGGCGTGCCCCAGTAGCTGGCATCGCCGCCAATATCCAGCTTGATGGCGCTTGCATCTGGCAGCGCCGTACGCAGCACTGCCATGGCCTTGTCGATGATATAGCCGGTGGCAAGACCGGCGGGCTCCAGGGTAACCGCGCCGCCAAGGTCGATGTACCGCTGCTTCGCGTCGATGCTGAGCGTGGCCGCATGCGCAGCGCGCGCCACCGGTTGCATTTGCATGACAGTGGGAATTTTCTGCTCGCGTACTGCCGCATCCCACAGATCGAGCACCGGCTTCAGGCGGCAACTGAACAGGCCGCTGCTGCGCACAAACCAGTCTTCGCAGTGGCTCACCACGGCCAGCAGATCGTCTGAAGCCTCATTCGTGACATGCGCGCGGTTCAGCTGCATCAACTCGCTGTCGTCAAGCCAGGTGGACAGAATGCGTTCGAGCCGCGCGATTTCCGCCAGTGCGGCAGCCGCAGCCTGCTCCATGCGCTCCATGTCATCGGCGTATATCGTGAGGTCAAGCGAAGTGCCCAGCACACCATCGAAATGCTGGTCCAGACGGTTCGGCAGGGCAGCTTCTGCCGCGCAAGAAACAGAAGGCGCGCCAAGCAGAATGCCGGATAATGCCAGTCGTGCTGCAAAGCGCGGGGATGGAAACATCACTAACATGTCAAACCTGCCTGTTGGGAAGCAAAATTTTATGGCCATCAATCGCACGCTTGTAAGCTGGTCCCGCACAATACATCTATACCTCTCGATAGCCCTGCTCCTCATTCTAGGTTTTTTTTCCATCACCGGCATCACGCTCAATCATGCCACGACGATGACCGCAGTACCTGTCATCGACACGCAGATGCGGGACACGCTGCCCGAGCTGCCCCGGGAAAGTGACGGCAGCATTGTCGATTCTCCGGCGCTTGCCGCTTTTCTGCAGCAGGAATTCGGTGTCAGGCGCGCGCTTGCCACGTTGAATCAGGAAGAAGGCCTGCTGATTGTCGACTACAAGGCGCCCGGCACCAGCACCTATGTCGAAATCGACACACTGGCGAATACACTGCGTGCGGAAACCACGGATTATGGCCTGGTTGCAGTGCTCAACGATCTGCACAAGGCGCGCGACACCGATGTGATCTGGTTCTGGTTTGTGGATGCCAGCGCGGTAATCCTGGTTATTTTTTCGCTGGCGGGCTTTGTACTGCTGCTGCCCAACACCGGCCGGTTCAAGCGCGTGGCAGCCTATACACTGGCAGCAACAGTGATCCTGGGGACGGGGTATTTTCTCGGTAATTTGTAGTGGGAGCGTTAACACAGCGTCGAGTAGGTCAGGACCTGGCAACCAACAGTTTCTACTTACCCTTGAGCAGCGCAATGAAATCGGTGTGGGACATGCAGACTTTCGCGGCATGCTCCTGCTTTTTAAGCAGCTGCTGATAGCCTTCGTTGATATTGCGTTCGAAGTCGAAATTGCGGGCAAGAGAACTGAAGGCTTCCCGATTGAAAATACCAACGCCTGCACCCACGGTAATCCAGCTGGGCGCCTTGAACATGTCGAGCTGGACACTGTCGGAATCAAACAGCGGCAATCTCTGCCACCGATCCAGCTTGGCCTGCAGCGACGGGAGAATCGTCATCCGCTCGCGAAAGGTTTGCCAAAAGGGTGAATCCTGACGTCTGGTCAGGTAATGCAATTGCAGGAATTCCGGAATCGGGTCGTTGACCATGCGGCAACTGGCGTTGACTCTGGCAGTAACTTCCTCGCTCCGATTGTTGATTGCATCCGCTTTCAGGAAATTGATCAGGTTCTTCGTGAACACCCAGATCGAGGTGGCTTCCAGGGGTTCCACAAAGTTCTGCGCCAGCCCCACGGCAAAGCAATTCTTCACCAATGAATTATGAAAGGCACCGGCGTTGAATTTGAAGGTCTTGGGACTCGTCACCGGATGGCCGAGCCACTCCTCAAGTTCTCTGAGTGCTTCTGCCTCGCTGATGAATGACGAATCAAACACGTAGCCACAGCCGTAGCGATCCTGTACCGGAATTTTCCAGATCCAGCCGTGCTTCATCGCGATGGCTTCGGTATAAGGCGGCAGGTTGGTGCCATCGTGCGGCAGGAAAAACGGCAACGCAGTATCCAGCGGCAGGTGCTTGCTGTAATCCACCCAGGTTTCGTTGAAGTGTTTGCCCAACAACAAGCGGGCAAAGCCTGAGCAGTCAAAAATGAAATCACAGGCCAGGACGGTACCGTCTTCGAGCACGAGGCCGCTGATGTTGCCTTCTGCATCACTCTGCACCTGAGCGAGCTTACCTTCCACCCGTGTGATGTTGCGTTCAGACTGCGCCAGCCTGCCAAGGTATTTTGCCAGCAGGCGGGCATCGAAATGCAGCGCAAAACTGCCGAGATGATGCAGCGTGTTGAGCGGATCAGGATAGTTGTGGCGGTCTTCTGCGGGAATGTTGCCGGGAACAAAGGGCACTTTGCCCTGCCCGGCTAGCCTAGCGATGAAACTGGCACTGTCCAGTGGGACCTTCTTTCCGATCAGCAGGGTGGGCAGCACATTGAACCTGAAAATATTGTCCAGGCTCCACATTTCCAGTTCATCGTTGCCGGTGAACGTGTGGAAGTACGCCGTACCGTCGCCATGCCAATTGGTGAACTTGATACCGGTTTTCAAGGTGGCGCTGCATTCCCTGACAAGCGCCGAGACGGGGATCTTCAGGAAATCGAGCACTGCAACGATATGCGGTACCGTCCCTTCACCCGCCCCGAGAATGCCTATCGCATCGCTCTCGACCACCGTAATGTCGAACTGCGGGTAAAATTCCTTGACGAGCAGCGCAGTCAACCAACCGGCTGTGCCACCGCCAAGAACAACGATTTTTTTCATTCGAACAGATTGGCGCTCTGCACCCGGCTCAGCCACTCAATCAAACGTTCCATGTTTTCCTCTTCCGGCAGGTAAGCGCCTCGCTGTCTCATCTCGACGACAAGTACACGCCACCGGGGCAGGGAGGCACGCGTTTCATAAACCCGATCCAACTCATGGCACTCGGTACAGACCACGCCGAGCATTTCGCGGCCTTCCTCATCCGCGAAATAGGTAGTGATCGGCGGGGGGATGTATTGCCGTGGAAAGGGGGCACTTTCAGTGCCGAAGGTGGTGGCCAGATATTCGAGCAACACGTCTTCGTCGTGGGATGACAGCTGCTTCACCTCAAGCCCCTGATGCACCGTCCCCAGAAGCTCCACCCAGTTGTCCTTGCTCAGCGCATGGAAGGCATAATCGTCAATGCCATGGCAGGACACACAATTCTGCAAAATGATATTCCGCAGCGGTCCCTCGGGAAGCGCAACCTGGGGTCTGGTAGGGCCTCCACCAAACTGTGCCGCAGCTGTCATGCTGAAAAAAACCGTGAAAGCTGCACAAAGCAACGTGTTATAGAACTGCCACCTCATCAAAATTACTCCCCGTTTACGCAATATCAAGCGGGCTGGTGCCCTCACCGATGGAATCCATCTCAATGCCGTAGAGATGCAGGAGACTCAGCAGCATGTTGGATGTTTTTTCCACGTTGTCAGGATAGGCGATGTGGCGGTTGCCTTTGAAAGTACCGTCAATGCCACCCACCAGAACGACCGGCACCTTCTCATGGGCATGGCGGTGTGAATTGCCCATGTTGCTGCCCATGTAAATAAGACTGTTGTCCAGTGCATTGCCTTCCAGATCTTCTATGTTCCGCAGCTTCTCGGCGAAGTAGGCCAGCAGACTGATATGGTACCGGTTGACCTTCGCATAGTTGGAAATGTTGGCCGGGGTGTCGCCGTGATGCGAAGTGGCATGCCAGCCGCCGGTATAGCCGGATTCAGGATGCGTGATGGACGACAGATCCCGGCCCAGCATGAGTGTGGCTGAACGCGTAATGTCCCCTTCAAAAGCCAGCGCGATCAGATCGTACATGAGTTTGAAGTGCACATCCTTGCTCTGTGGTATGCCAAACGGCACTTCCTCAGTGGGCTCGGCAACTGTGCCCGACATCGCAATGTGGATACGACGTTCGAGTTCGCGGATGTTGTCCAGATAGGTATCCAGTTTGATCTGGTCGCTCTTGCCCAGCTCACGCTTGAAGGCTGGAATTTTCAGCGCTACGGAATCAAGAATGCTGGCATTGAGCTCGCGACCACGCTGACGTTCTTCGGCACTGGCACCATCACCGAAGAGGCGTTCAAACGCAACGCGCGGATTGATTTCGGTTGGCAGCGGCTGGGTGGGCGACATCCAGGATACCGAGTTGGTATACGCGCAGCTGTAACCCCAGTTGCAGTTACCGTAGTTGCCGGCATCTTCAACACCGAGTTGGATGGAACTGAGAATAGTGTCCTGACCATACTTCTGCGCAATCAGCTGGTCGATCGTCACCCCCAGGTACGGGCTTACCGCGTTGCGGCGAGGACGGGCACCGGACAGGAATACCGCACCACGGGCGTGGTTGCCGCCCGGCTCTTCTTCGGTTGAAAAGGCCTCGGGCACATCCAGACCACTGATGAGGACGGTGCGGTCACGGAAGGGTTCCAGCGGCTTGGTGATATAGGAAAATTCAAAATCGGAGCCTTCCTTCACGGGCCGCCAGTAACCCGGCGCCACGCCTTGCGGATGCCAGACACCCACAAAGCGTCTGGGCCTGAGCGACTCTGCAGCCTTGGCAATCGGGGTCATTGCCGGGACCATTGCATCGAGCAGTGGCAATGCCAGCGCCACGCCGGCAGCACGTAAAAATCTCCTGCGCGGTATCGATTTCTTGGTAATAAAATTCATGACACTCCCCTCTCTGTTGGCCTGGGTCAGCCTGGGTTAGAAATTTGCACTGATCGCAACTGATTTCACTGTTTGCATGTAAATCAATTATTCACGTCGACTTGCCCAACCGTAGTCTCGGGCAGCTCTTTCGTTCGCATCTGGAACGGTTCACTTTTTACAATATTCATCACCAGCGTGGAAAAACGGTAATTGTCATTCTCGGCATCATTCACTATAGAGCGAACAACAGGCATATCAAAGTATTCAACGCCGCGGCCCATCGCATAACTGAGCAGTTTTTCGGTCATGAAGCGGGCAAACTGCGGAGAATATTTCTTTAGTGCTTCCCGCAAGTCGGCAACACCTGACACCGGTGTGCCATCCCACAGTTCAACTGTGGTATCCAGCGCCACCGATGAGCCGTCACCCTTGCGGGGGTGGCCTTCAACGGTACGCCAGCTGCCATCTGCATTGAAATTTTCCAGGGCGAAGCCGATCGGGTCCATGATTTTGTGGCAGGTGGCGCAGTTAGGATCAGCCCTGTGCAGCGTCAATTGATCGCGCAGCGTATTGATCACCACTTCACCGCCGCCGGTGGTCAGTTCCAGCGCAGGCACATTGGGCGGCGGCTCCGGCGGCACCGTGCCCAGAATATTCTCGATTACCCAGACACCGCGCTTGACTGGCGAGGTTCTGAAGTTTTCGGTGAAGGTCGTGGACAAAAAGCTGCCCTTGCCGAGCAAACCTCTGCGGACATCATATTCCGGGCCGAGATGCACACGCCGGAAATGGGAGCCGTAGATGTTCGGAATATCGTAATGATTGGCCAAGCGTTCATTGAGGAAGGTGTAGTCGGCATCAATCAGGTCGAGCACACTGCGGTCTTCGCGGATGATACTGGCAAAGAACAGTTCGGATTCACGTTTGAAACTCTGCCGCAATTCATCATCCCAGTTCGGGAAATAAATGCCATCCGGCGAGGTTGTCGGCAGGTTGCGCAGGTACAGGAACTGCTGCCCGAAATTGGTGATCAGCGACTCCGATTTCGGATCCTGCAGCATGCGCGCCACTTGCGCCTCCAACACAGCCGGGTCACTCAGCGTGCCCGCAGCGGCGGTATCCAGCAACTCCTGGTCCGGGATGCTGCTCCAGAGGAAAAAGGACAGGCGCGATGCAAGTTCAAGATCAGCGATGCGGTAAGGTTGGCCTGGCTCCACATTAGTTGGCTCACGCTCAACGCGAACCAGAAATTCAGGGTCAGCCAGCAAGCGCCGTAGCGCAAGTTCAATGCCATCAGCAAACACACCGTCCTTGGCTCCTTCCTGGAAAAACTCCATCAACACGGCGGTATCTTCCGGAGTCACGGAACGGCGGAAGGCTCTCGTTGCCAGCGGGGTAATAATCTGTCTGGCGCAAGAGTCGAATTCGTCAGTGCTGACCGGCTGGCAGGTAAACACCTGCTGCATGCTCTTTGAATCAACCGGGCGCTCGGCATCAAAGGGGCCGAGAATTTTGAGCAGGCCAACCACCGGCGGATATTGAATCTGTGGCAAGGGCTCATTCTCGATGGACTTGCGGTCGTACTGACGCACCATGTCGAGCGGAGGACGGTAGTTGGTCGCCACAAAAGTTGCCCCGACCAGACGCGTGCCGGCCTTGACCGGAAGGGTTACTTCCAGCGCGCCATCCCTGTCACCACCCATGCCGACATTCATGCCGACACCGGTATAGGTAAACAGATGAACTCTTTCACCATCGATGCTGAGCTCCAACTGCTCATTCGGGAAGAAACTGCCCACCCCGAAATTCTGCATGTGAAAGGTATAGTTGCCATCGGCCAGAAAATTGTGCCGTACCGCCATACCACCCCGGGTGCCAAACGGCAGGCCTTCCAGCTGATAATTCTGGGACGCATCACCCGGTGCTATATAAGAAACCTCGCCCGGAGATTTCCAGTAACCCACGGCCATTCGCGAAATTCTGCCAGCCGCAGTTGCATAAGCTTCAAGCAGCGTCGGGGAAATGGTGAGCGAACCGGCAATGTTGTCGAAACCTCGAGCCGAGGTATCGGCCGGCAGCATGGTAGTGGCGTCGATCTCAAGTCCGATCAGGTCACGAATGACGTTCTGGTACTCGGTACGATTGAGACGATGCAGCATCACCGCACCAGGATGTGGCGTGGCAGCCTGGTCAACCTGGTGTTCGAGCCATTCGGTAAGCGCGGTGTACTCTGCCTGTGCCGGACGCGGCTGTCCGGGAGGAGGCATTACGCCGGCACGCAGTCTGCGAATTGCGCGCTCCCATTCCTGCGCATGCTGGGGAACAGGAGCCTCCAGAATACTGGCAAGATCCAGCCCCCCTGAGTAGTCATCGGGATTATGGCACTCTCCGCAATACTCCTTTACTGCTGCCGCGCCGGATACTTCGGCAACGTCAGGCTGGGCATTAACTGCTGCAACCGCTGCAACCAATGCAGCAACAGTGACCGCTAGCCGACCCGCGCCAAGGATTCTATTTTTGAACATGCTGCTGACACCCCTTCTCGCTGAAACTTACCAAACATGCGCGCAGTGATTTATGCGAATTTTGCACGGGGCTTTGCTGTGAGCTTCTGCCCGGATTTTTGCTGTTATTTCTGCCTACGCCTTATTGCCGCGACTATACGACACTCCTCTGCGTTGCCGCCACAAACTGTGAGGAAATTTTGTGAATCATCTGCGCACCGCTCTGTCTCCCTTAAAGCAATGGAATGCTCGGCTAAGTACCGACCAGTACGGTTGGAAAAGTTTTCCGATTTTTCCCAACAAGAATGGTGACAGCCTGTTGCTATATTCGTATGCTTCCCTGAAATTCTGGTGCAATTCGCCAAGCAACCGCTGCAATACCAGATTAAAAACAGATAATAAAAAAATCAAAAACCTATTTCAAACCAGAACGCCTGAACGGAGATAAACCATGTTCCGCAACAATAAACTGTTCACGGGCTGCTGTTTCGCAGTGGCTCTTGCAGGCCTTGCAAGTGCCGGTCTCGCCGTTGCCAGCGACATTGCCGACGCCGCAGAGAATGGTGACCTCAGTCTGGTCCGCACACTGCTTGAAGCAAAAGTCGACGTTAATGAGCCGCAGGTGGATGGTGCCACCGCGCTGCTGTGGGCATCCCACACCAACGATCTGGCCATGGCCGAAGTTCTCATCAATGGCGGCGCAGACGTTTCTGCCCGGAACCGGGTCGGTGCCAGCCCGATGCTTGAAGCAACCATCAATGGCAACGCCGACATGATCGCCCTGCTGTTGCGCAATGGTGCTGACGTCAATGCCACGGTGAGCGCCACCGGTGATACTCCCCTCATGCTTGCCGCTCGCACCGGCATCATCGCTGCTGTCCAGGTTCTGTTGGACAATGGCGCAGAGGTCAACGCATCTGAAAGCTGGGGCTTCACCACCCCTCTGATGTGGGCTGTCGCCCAGAATCATGCAGTGGTCGCCCGCCTTCTTGTCGCAAACGGTGCCAATCTCGAAGCGCGTTCGGTTTACATACCGCCAGGCACCGGCAGGGGCTTTGAAGGCACCCTGCCCCGCGAGCGCAGGCCGGAGGAAGTTGGGCCGGTAGTCTATGCAAGCGGCGAATTTACCCCCTTGCTGCTTGCCGCGCGCGACGGCCACATGGAATCCGTGCAGGTGCTGGTTGAAGCTGGCGCCGACGTCAATGCAATCGCCGCCGATGGCAAAAATGGTATTGGCCTTGCCATTTTCAACGGCAGTTTTGCTATTGCTTCCTACCTTGTCGACCAGGGCGGCGACGTCAACCAGGCTGACGCCCAGCGCTTTACTCCGCTGTTTTGGGCGGTCGAGCGCAGAAACATGGAAACAGCCCCGAACTTTCCCTGGATGGTGACAGAAGACCCGCTCCCGCTGATCCGGAAACTGCTGGAAAAAGGCGCTGATCCGAATCACCTGGTCAACAACACACCCAATGCCCGCATGCGCGGTGGCTCCCCGCGCATCGTGTTTGCTACGGCAATCATGCGCGCGGCATTTTCATCTGATCTGGAACTGGTCACATTGCTGCTGGAGTTCGGCGCTGATCCCCACATCAAGTCCAGCGACAATGAAACTACCCTGGCTGCTGCTGCAGGTCTGGGCTGGGTAAGTGGCTTTCACAAGGATCGTTCCCTCAGTGACCGGCTTGAGATCATCAAGATCCTGGTAGAGATGGGCCTGGACGTGAACTGGCAGGACAACTACGGCATTTCGCCGCTGATGGTTGCCGGCAATCTTGGCAACGTACCGATTATTCAGTACCTGATTGATCAGGGTGCTGACCTTGGGGCCTACGATCTTGGCAAGAAAAATGACGGCGCCTTCGGTGCCAGCATCGAACCACTGATGCCACTTGACTACGCCATTGGTGTCGGCACGTTCAGGCCAAACAATGCCATCGTATTCAATGAAGAAGCCACCGCACTGATGGAGCGTGCGATGGCAGATCGCGGCATCACACACACCACCTCCGAATGCACGCTCAGAGGGTTTACCTGCTCCGCAGTGAATATGGACCCCCGCGCCACGACTCCCAAAACCATCATGGAAGCCAGAGCGATGCAGATCGGCCATCAGGTTCAAGGTCTGGTCACGGGCTCAGGTCTGGTCGTGGAACAGGATGACGAGGCAGTAGCAGAACCGGCCCAATAGATTGACTTGATCGGCATTCATACGTAGTCATTTTTTGCCAGTTGAGCAGTGAAGTCCGTTTTTATAAGAATTTTCAAACAACAGATTTGAATGGATAGTCTGAGCAAATTTCAAACAAACACTTTTAGGCTGCATTTTCGGGGAGTACAAATCAAATGAGAACAACTGGAGTATTAAGAAACTTCAGAAAGAAAGCGCTGGCGGCATCGATTGCCTCGGCCATTCTGCTTGGCCAGGATGTGCTGGCCCAGGCCGTTGACCGTGACATTGAGGAAATTACAGTCACGGGTACCCG
>CAMDML010000046.1 GCA_945902215.1 Klebsiella pneumoniae
TCAACCGGTTCGTTGCGCTCTACTGAACTGTCGAACACGGTGCCATCAACCAGGGTGCCGTGGTAATGCACTTTGACTGTATCGGTTATTACAGGCTTCGGAGCGTCGGCAGCGCCTTCAGAAATGAGTGAGTACTGCATACCGGAAGCCGTTGTCATTACACCAGCCTGCGAAGCATTCTGCGCGAGGAAATCAACACCAGCCTGGGTCTGCACTGCCAGCAAGGCTTCAGCCTTGGACTGTTGCAGCGTCTGGAATGCAGTAATTGCTGCTTCCATATCAGCAGGCGTCATTTTCATTTCCCCGGTGATTCCGTCCTGCATGCCTGCAACCAGTGCGGCAATATCGATATCGGGGACAAGACCCTGACCGGCCAGATTGCCACCAATGCTGGCACCAATGCTGTAACCAGCTTTCTGTTCCGGCGTGGTGAACTGGCCATCGGTCTGCGCCAAAACCGGCAGTGAAGCCAGCAGCGTAAGGGTTGCGCACAAAGAACCGCGGCTGAGAATGTGTTTCATAGTCTGTATCCTTTACTCGAACGGATAATCACAGGAGAATCCGGAAGGTGGCTGAAAGAAAAGTGAAAATCAAACTTGCTGAGACCGGCTCACGCAAGGCGCGCATACTACCGGGACTGCCATGGAAATGCCACCGTCCACCCTGTTAAACCACCATCCAGCCACTGAATTTTACTGAAAAAACTGCTTTCTAATCATGCACCTGCCGACACCCTTCCGGAATCCATCCTGGCTCCCCCCCCTACTCTGCTGCATGCTCGCGGCCTGTCACATCCAACCCTATACCATCACGCTCAACGACAACGTGGTGTACACGCCCAACGCGGCATTGCGTAACGCAGTAGTAGAGGACCCCGGGCTACAGGGATGTCTGAATGAGACGCTGGCACGGAATGAACAGAGCGATCCTGCCACAGTGGTGTTGCTCGCCTGCCCCAGTGCCGGGGTGCAAACCCTAGCTGGGATCGACGCTCTGGCTAATCTGGAACAGTTGGAGCTCAGCGACAATCGCATCACCGCTCTCGGCCCACTGCTCCCTTTGAAAAAGTTGCGCGTGCTGAACTTGCGTAACAATGCAGTAGGCGATATCAGATCGCTCGACAGCCTGCCTCTCCTGCGCTTCCTCTCATTGGAAGGGAACGAGCGCATTCCCTGCCGTCAGCTCGACACGTTTGATGAGAAACTGGGGAATACCTTTGGGCGTCCGCAGGCTTGTGTCAATTAAGCTCCGCATGCGGACTTGTTTGAAAAGCAGGGGTGCCGCTGTGAAAACGGAAATCGACATCCGGTGATGTAATCAGTTCGGCTTCCTTTTCTGCAAAAAATGCCACGCGCGTTGCTATGTCACCATCCGCATATAAGCGCGCCAACTCCAGATAATCCGCGTAATGCCGTGCTTCCGCCCGCAACAGTGACTGGTAGAACCGGCATAACTGCGGATCGAGCGCTGGAGCGAGCACCGCAAAGCGTTCACAGGAACGCGCTTCGATAAACGCAAGAAAGATAAGTGTGTCTAGCAGTTTCGCCGGCTCGTGGGTGCGGATGTGCTGGCGCAGGCTACTCGCGTACCTGGAAGGACTCAAATGGGTGTACACAACGCCGCGTTCCCGCATCAAGCCTACCACCTGCTCGAAATGCAGCAGTTCTTCGCGCGCGAGTTGCGCCATTTTTTCCAACAGCTCCAGTTTATCGACATACTTGTGCAGCAAGTTCATCGCAGTGGTGGCGGCTTTCTTTTCGCAGTTGGCGTGATCAACCAGCAGTACCGCTTGCTGGGTCAGCGCAGCCTGCACCCAGGAGTCGGGTGTTGCACAACGCAGAAAGGCCTGTGGTGACAGTACTTCAGGCATCGTCATCTTCGCTGCTGGTATCGGGTGAGGGTAACGCAATATCGTCGTCACCTGCTTCTGCCTGAGCAGAAAGTTGTTTGCTGGCACGCGCGCCAAGTTTTTTCAGCTTTTCAACCTGACCAATGACATTGCCGCGGCCGCTGGCCAGTTTGTTGTGGGCCGCATCAAATGCCTGTTGGGTCTGCGTGAGGCGCTCACCAATTTTGTCGAGGTCCTGCGTGAAGGCGAAGAATTTGTCATATAGCTTCCCTGCCTGCGTTGCGATCTCAATCGCATTCTTGTTCTGGTACTCATAACGCCAAATATTCTGAATCGTGCGCAGGGTGGCCAGCAACGTGGAGGGACCAACCAGAATAATGTTTTGCTCAAAGGCCTCGGTGAACAACCTTTCGTCTTCCTGGATGGCCAGCGTAAATGCGGCCTCCACGGGCAAGAACAGCAGAACGTAATCCAGGCTGCGAACACTCCCCAGATTCTGGTAGTTCTTGCCGGACAAACCTTTAATATGCGTACGAATGGACTGGATGTGCTGTTTAAGGAGCGCGGCACGACTCTCGTCTTCGCTGGCGCTGAAGTAGCCTTCATAAGCAGTCAACGACACCTTCGAGTCAATGATCACGTCCTTGCCTTCGGGCAAATGCACAACAACGTCGGGCTGGCGCAAGCGGCCGCTGTCATCTTTCAGGCTGACCTGGGTTTCGTATTCGCGACCTTTCTGTAACCCGGATTTTTCTAGCACTCTTTCGAGAATGACTTCACCCCAGATGCCCTGCGTCTTGCTCTCACCTTTCAATGCCCGGGTCAGATTGACGGCATCGACACTGATGCGCGCATTCAATTCGAGTAGCGACTTGATCTCCTTCTCCAGTGCAAACCGCTGCTGTGCTTCCTTGCCATAAGTGTCTTCGACCTTTTTCTCGAATGAAATAATTTTTTCACCGAGTGGCTTCAGGATGTCCTGGATGTGCTGCCGACTGGTCTCGCCAAAACTCTTGCCTTTCTGTTCAAGAATTTCGTTGGCGAGATTGCGGAATTCCAGATTCATCTGCTCACGCGCCTGTTGCAGCAACGCAACTTTTTCCTGGCTATGGTTGCGCTCTTCTTGCAGCAGGGTTTCCTGGCGGGTAAGACGCTCACGTAGTGCAATCGCGGCTTCGCGTTCTTGCTGCAACTGCAAGTTCAAGTCGCTCAACTGTTGTTGCAATCGGGCGATCTCATGCTCGCGTGCGGACAAACGTTCACGCAGTACGGGAACTTCGCTTTGATCAGAAGAAGCTGATGCAGGTTTGCGCAACAAGAGCCAGAGACAGGCAACAACGGCCACCAGTACAAGGCCGAGCAGGATGGCTAACAGGGGGGCAGACTCGCTCATGGGTCAGCCGGTCCGGTGTCTCAGAACGTCTGGCCGAAATTGACGCCAAGCCGGATGCCGACTTCCTTGTAGGCTTCAATCACGCTGCCCAGATCCTGGCGGAAGCGGTCCTTGTCCATCTTCTTGCGGGTGTCTTTGTCCCAGATACGGCAGCCATCTGGACTGAATTCATCCCCGAGCACCAGTTCGCCCTTATACATGCCGAACTCAAGCTTGTAGTCCACGAGCAGCATGCCGGCCTTGAGGAACAGGTCCTTGAGAATCGTGTTGACACGGAAAGTCAGATCCTTCATGGCCGCAATCTGTTCTGCCGTAGCCCAGCCGAATGAGACGATGTGATAGTCGTTGACCATCGGGTCGTGTAGCGCATCACTCTTCAGGAAAAATTCGAAAGTCGGCGGAGAAATTTCGGTGCCTTCGGCAATGCCGTAGCGACGGCACAGGCTGCCAGCCGCAAGATTACGCACAACACACTCGACCAGAATCATGTCGAGCTTCCTGACCAGTGAATCATTCGCGTTGAGCACTTTGACGAAATGCGATTTGATACCGCCCGATGCCAGTTTCTGCATGATGAAGGCATTGAACAGATTATTTACCATACCCTTGTCCGCGAGTTTTTCCACCTTGGTGCCATCAAAGGCTGAGGTGTCATTGCGGTAATGCATGACGTAGAGATCAGCATCGTCTGTCTTGTAGACAGATTTCGCCTTGCCGGTGTAAAGAAGTTCGCGTTTTTCCATCTAAGGCTCCAGAGTGCACCCAGTTTCGTGCAGTAAGTTGCGGCCTGATCAGGCTATCGTGCGGCGAATGAGTTGCAGCACGATTTTGCCTGCTTCCCGCATATCGGACGAATTGGCATTGATTGGGCTGACCCTGACATCAGCGCCGCCGTTGACATCAAGAACCTCAATACGGAATGGCACCACAGGCAAAGTTTCTTCCCCGCCGAGTAAACCATTCACGGTAATGACTTTAGTAAAAAAGCCCGGCTCTTCTTTCTCTTCCTGGTCTTCGCTACCAGGTGTGTACAGCACTTCATACATGCCCAGATCAGAACTCTCCGACGTGATTTCCATCCCGGCGCGTCTGAGTGCCCGGCCAACTGCGGCCCAACAACGCGAATATTCAGCTTGCAACTGCAGCACATCTGCACCGGCAGGCGTTGTGAAGATACTGGCTTTGCCGGTACTGGAAATATTCCCGGCAAGGAGGGACACAGAGGAGGCCTGTGACAGATCGGCGACATCGGCAAGGTACGTCGACATATCACTCAGCATGCTATATTCGACCTCCACATCCACAGACTCTGCCGGCCAGTTGACCTGCTCAAACACAGGTGTTGCCTGCGGAGACGACGTATGTAGCAAACGAATTTCGGAACTGTTGTCCTGGAAGCCCGTATCCACAATGACCCGGAACTTTTCCCGGGTCAGCACATTCCCGGTGAGAGTGAACCAAGCGGTATCCATCAAACCAGTAGTCGGGTTTTCCGTTGCAATTTCGACCCCCTCTTGACGCCAGTAATCGCGGATACGCGGCCACACTTCGCCCGGGCTCGCGTCCACGATGATCCAGCTGCGGTTCTGCATACGCTGGATTACCACTTCGCGATCAGAAACACCCTCAATCGCACGCGGACGCGGCGCATCCAGGAAAGGCAGCGCATCCTGGTTGGAGATTTCGGGTATCACCAGCAGATCGTCGATGACAAATCCGTCCAGTCCTTCCGGAATTTCGGTGCGCGGAATCGTGACAGCTTCCAGATATTCGCCCTGGCGGTCACGAAAAATACCTTCTTCACCGACGAAACGATCTGCTCCCGGGACAGCGCCCAACCACGAACAGGCACACAGCACGGACACGAGGAGACTGGTAATTAAAATTTGAATTGACTTCATAATGCCCTGGTTCTTTTCAAGGTTGCCCGCAGAATGTCATGGAACTTCGGGTCGAGTTCAACCAGCGGCAGCCGTATGCCACTATCAATTTTGCCCATGGCATGCAGTGCCCACTTCACGGGCACCGGGTTGGCTTCGAGAAACAAATCGCGGTGCAGATCGGCAATAGTGGCATCCAGTGCACGGGCTTCGTCTGCCTTGCCCGCGAGCGCGAGTCTGCAGATACGCGCCATGAGTTCCGGTACCACATTGGCTGTAACTGAGATATTACCCTTGGCACCGGCAAGAATCAGTTCCAGCGCCGTAGCATCGTCGCCCGAGTACACCGCAAAACCAGGAGGACTCAAAGCCAGCACTTCTTTGCCGCGTTGCAGATTGCCTGTGGCTTCCTTGATGCCGACGATGTTGGGCAACACCGCCAGCTTCGCAATGGTGTCAGGCAACAGATCACAAGCAGTACGGCTTGGCACGTTGTAAAGAATCTGGGGAACGTCGACACTCTCGGCCACTTTCTTGTAATGCTCGTAGAGGCCGCGCTGACTGGGCTTGTTGTAATACGGCGTGACCAGCAGGCAGGCTGCAGCTCCGGCCTTCTTGGCCGCTGCTGTCCATTCAATGGCTTCAGCAGTCGAGTTGGCCCCGGTGCCGGCAATGATGGGAATGCGGCCTTTGGCAACCAAGACAGTCTGGCGGATGACTTCGCAATGCTCATCGACATCGAGGGTGGCCGATTCCCCAGTCGTACCAACAGCCACAATGGAGTCAGTCCCGCTTTGGATGTGCCATTCCACCAGCAGCGCAAGAGCAGGGTAATCCACTGCTCCATCTGCCCGCATGGGGGTGACAAGAGCCACAATACTGCCACTGATCATGCCTACCTCTATACCGTCTATACCGTCTAATCGTTGTGGGGCCTTCAGCCTCTGAGTGCTTTTAGGCTCTGGGAGCCCTGCGCTCTGGCCTAAGGTGCACCAACAAGCGCGCGATTTTATCCGAATCGACCATTGCTGAATACTTGCTTGCTGAACAGGGTCGCCTGGCCAGAAAGATTACATGCCCGGCTGCGGGCTAATAGGCCAGGCCCGGATAATGGCCTTGATGAATGTGGCGAGCGGAATCGCAAAAAACACGCCCCATACCCCCCAGATACCGCCGAACACCAGAATAGCGGTAATGATGGCGATCGGATGCAGATTGACTGTTTCGGAAAAGATCAGTGGCACAAGGATGTTGGCATCGATCAGGTGAATGGCCAAATAGGCAAGCATCACCTGGAGCAACTCGCCACTGAAACCCCACTGCAGAAAACCCGCAAGAAACAGGGGCACCAACACCACGGTTGCGCCAACAAAAGGAATGATCACGCTGATGCCTATAACAACAGCCAGCAAGGGTGCCGCATTCAAACCCAGCAGCGCCAGCACCACATAGGTAACGCCACCCACGATCACGATCTGCAGAGCCTTGCCTCTGATGTAATTCGCGAGCTGCTCGTTCATCTCATGCCAGACCTGCGCCATGATCGGGCGCTTCTCAGGTAACCAGGTTTGAAACCAGTTCAAGAGTTTCTCGGAATCCTTCAGCATGAAGAACACCATGATGGGTACCAGTACCGTATATACGATCCAGGTAACCACCCGGGTGACACTGGAGACAGAATTGGACAGGAGTGTCTGGCCATACGCCACCACTTCCCCTTGCAGCGTATTCATCCATTGCTGCACCTGCTCAACATTGAACACGCCGGGATATTTTTCCGGCAGCAACAACAGCAGTGAGCGCAATTCATCGGTCATGCTGGGGACATCGTTCACGAAGTCGCTGATCTTGTTCCAGGTAAACGGCAAGGCGAACAACATGATCAATATGGTCAGGCCCAAAAACATGAAATAAACGAGATACACTGCCAGGTGATGTGGTAGATGCAGCTTGTCCATCGAATTGACCAGACCCTGCAGCATGTAGGTGATCACCAGACTCCACAGCAGTGGCGCGATGACGCCGCCCATGGCCATCATCATTGAGAAGAAGAGAATCAGCAGAACCGTAAAGATGATGGCTTCCTCTTCCGAGAAATAGCGCCCGTATAAACCATTAAAAACTTTGATCATGAATTAACCTTGGAATGCCTCAGGGCTTTTGCAGCCAATAGACAAATTTTCCAGCGGTTTTCTCCGTCAGAAGAAGACGAATGCCACTTTGCTGGCTGAAGACCTGAAAATCGCGTTCGGAAGCAGGATCTGTGGCCGTAACCATCAGCACCTGGCCCACTGGCATGCGGTTGAGCGCCTGTTTGGCTTTGAGCAGGGGCATGGGACAAGTCAAGCCGCTGAGATCAAGTGCCAGATCGTTGTGTAGCTGCATGCCCGCATTCTAGCAAGACGCTCCCAAAAAACCGAGTTAAAACAGGGAATAATCTGTACTATTGCGGGTCTAAGTAAGCACGGGCTTTTCCCTGTTTGTGGTACTTCCTTGATGCGTGTTCCCGTTTCCATCTTCCGGTCTGTCTGCCCCTCCATCATCCTGCTGCTTGCAGGGCTGCTTGGGTGGACAGCTGCGTATGCTCAAGTAAATCTCCCGGTGCTGGGTGACACTTTGTCCGGCACCATCTCCACGCAGGAAGAATATGAGTATGGGCAGGAATTCCTGCGCAGCGTGCGGCGCCAAACCCCTGGCCTGAACGATCCGCTCCTTGAAGAATACGTGACCAGCCTCACCTTTAAATTGGCGGCCATGAGCGAACTGACGGACCATCGTCTAGCCTTCATCATGATCGACAGCCCCGTACTCAATGCCTTCGCTGCTCCAGGTGGAATTATTGGAGTGAACGCTGGCCTGTTTATTTTTGCGGAGAATGAAGGAGAGTTTGCTTCAGTATTAGCACACGAATTGGCCCACATCAGCCAACGGCACTATGCGCGCAGTGTGGAGGAAGCCCGTAACAGCCGCCTGCCTACTATTGCGGGTTTGCTGGCCAGCCTCGTAATCGGTGCGACATTAGGTGGGGAAGCCGGCCAGGCCGCGTTGATGTCGGCCCAAACAATCGGTCTCGAAAACCAGTTGCGCTTCAGCCGCAGTAACGAGGAAGAAGCGGACCGCATCGGCATCCGCAACCTCTATAGTGCAGGTTTCGATCCAAACGACATGAGCAGCATGTTCGAACACATGTTGCGAGCCAGCAGTTTTTCTCGGCGTCCTCCCGAATTTCTGTCCACGCACCCGCTTGATGAGAAACGCATCGCGGACAGTCGTAACCGGTCCAACACCTACCCGGCAGTGCAGTTTGTGCAGAATTCAGAATTCTTGCTGATGCGCCAACGCGTGCTACTGCACTATGCTACCGACATGAGGGCTGAAATCGACAGCCGCGCGCGCCAGCTACCGCAACTGAACGGAATGGAGGAAGATGCAGCCCGTTACGGCATTGCTCTCGCCCAGCTCAAGGCCGGCCAGCACGTGCTGGCAACGGAAAGTCTCGACACTCTGCTGCGCAAGGAACCGTCGCGCATTACGTATGTCATGCTCTCCGCTGAAATCGCTCTCGCTGCTGAGAACTACGCACGCGCGCTGGAAATCCTCGAAAGGAATCTGGCCATCAATCCCGGCAATCACCCACTGACAATGACTTACGCAACCACTCTCACCCGCGCGGAACGCTTTCAGGAAGCAGCTGACGTGCTGGAGCAACACGCCATTTCACATCCCGACGACATGCAACTCTGGTACGACCTTGCCGAAGTGCAAGGTCAGGCCGGCAATATCAGCAAGGTACATCAGGCACGCGCCGAGTATTTCATCGCTATTGGCGATTTCGCCCACGCACGTGAGCAGCTGAATTTTGCGATGGGCCTGGAAAAGGATGCATTGGAGCTGGCGCGGATGCGGCAACGGCTGGATTACATTAGCGACATCGAAAACAAGTTCTATCGCTAATGTGGGTTAAGCACGGCTTGCGTTGAAGTCCAGCATACGCTGCAGGGGAAGGAGCGCGCGCCGACCCAGTGCCCGATCGACATGAATCTCATTGCTGCCGGTCTGCAGGGAAGCGTGCAGGCTCTCTAGTGTATTCATCCCCATCCAGGGACACTGCGCGCAACTGCGGCAGGTCGCGCCCTCGCCAGAAGTAGGCGCCATGATAAATTCCTTGCCAGGCGCCTGCTGCTGCAACTTGTAGAAGATGCCGTGATCCGTGGCAACGATGAAAGTGTGCTCGGGTCTTTCTTTTGCAGCACGGATGATCTGGGAGGTAGACCCTACCATGTCAGCCAGTTCAAGTACGGCCAGCGGCGCTTCAGGATGTGCCAGTATCGCGGCCGCAGGATGCAGATGCTTCATGTCGAGCAGCGCCCGCGTCTTGAATTCCTCATGAACAATACAGGCACCATCCCACAGCAGGATGTCCTGTTCATTGCCCAACTTGCGCTGAATGTAACGGCCTAGATGCTTGTCAGGTGCCCAGATGACTTGCTTGCCTTCCCCCAAAATGTGTTCGACTACATCAACCGCAATCGCCGAGGTGACAACCCAGTCTGACAGGGCTTTCACAGCGACCGAAGTATTCGCATATACCACTACTTCATGCTCGGGGTTGGCCTGACAAAACACAGCAAAGGTGTCAGCAGGGCAACCGATGTCGAGCGAACACGTTGCTTCCAGCGTGGGCATCAGCACGGTTTTCTCGGGATTTAGCACCTTGGCGGTCTCACCCATGAAGCGCACCCCGGCGACTACCAAAGTGTCCGCCTTGCTGCGCGAACCGAAACGGGCCATCTCGAGCGAGTCGGCCACACAACCACCTGTCTCCTCAGCCAGCGCCTGCAACTTTGCATCAACGTAGTAATGAGCTACCAGAAGTGCGTTTTTCTCGCGCAGCAAGTGTTTGATGCGCTGGACAAGCTCCAGTTCCCGCTGCTCATCCGGCTCAGTACGCACAGGCACACGGTCCAGCCACGCCTTGACGACTAAGCGGTCGGCGGCAAGAACGGAATCAGCAAGGGGTTTGAGGGTTTTATTCATGACTTGGTATGTCAGGTCTTTGTCTGATTATGACAAGAGTGACGCTAACATGTAACGAAAAGCGCCTGCGACGCTCGAAGTAACCCAGCCAGAACAGCGCATAAATCACGCAAGTGGAGTTCAAGCCGGTGCATGCAGAGCGCCTGCGGTGTTCGAAGCAACCAACCCCGAACAGCGCTCCAGACACACAGGAGTTGTTCAAGCTTGTTCATGAAATGGTGGGTCGTGTGCGATTTGAACGCACGACCAATTGGTTAAAAGCCAACTGCTCTACCGACTGAGCTAACGACCCCTTTGAGAAGGCGCGTATGGTACTTTAACAAGCGAAAATTTCAAGCATTTGCGTCAGCGCCACATCATCAACAATAGGGCGTCGGATCCGGCAAGCCAGCTTCAGCGAAGCCTCTGCGGCGAAAGCGACAACTATCGCATTTGCCGCACGCCCGCCCTTGCACATCTGCCTGATAACAAGACACCGTAGCGCTGTAATCTACACCCAACGCATGTCCGGTGCGGATGATGTCGGCCTTGCTCATATTGATCAAAGGTGTGGCAATTTTTAGTTCGCCTCCTTCGACCCCTACCCTTGTCGCCAGATTCGCCATTTGTTGAAAAGCAGCGATGAAATCTGGCCTGCAATCGGGATAACCGGAGTAATCCAGTGCGTTGACCCCAATAAAAATAGCCTCAGCCTCCAGCACTTCCGCCCAACCCAGAGCACAGGCCAGAAACACCGTATTACGAGCTGGTACATAAGTGATGGGAATGCCGCTGCTTTCCTGTTCAGGCACGGCTAATGTTGGATCGGTGAGCGCCGAGCCGCCAATACCGCTCATATCAAGACGAATAACCTGATAGGCAGTTACCCCCAGTTGTTTGGCAACACGCTGAGCAGCGTCCAGTTCACTGCGGTGGCGCTGGCCGTAATCAAAACTAAGGGCGTAGCAGTCGAAGCCCTGCTGCCGCGCCAGGGCCAGACAAGTCGCTGAATCGAGACCGCCTGACAGCAGTACTACAGCTCTGGGGTTTGACCTTGCCATTACTTCCCCGCCACATCTGCCCACAGATACTTATGCAACTGTATCTGGAAGCGCACCGGCAACCGGTCACGCAGAATCCATTCCGCCAGTTGTGCCGGCTCGAGGGTTTCATGGCTGGGCGAAAACAGCACATCGGCCACTTTCTCGGCCAAGCGATATTCGTTAAGTTTGCTCCTTGCCCAGTCGTAGTCGCGCTCGTCGCAGATCACGAATTTCACCTGATCCTGCGGCAACAAACTGGCGATATTGGTGTAGAGATTACGTGCTTCCTCGCCCGAGCCGGGCGTTTTTAGATCCATAACCTTGATCACTCGTGGATCCACACCGGCGACATCCAGCGCGCCACTTGTTTCCAACGACACTTCGTAGTCGGCATCACATAATGCAGCCAACAGCGGCTGACAGGAGGGTTGGGCCAGCGGCTCTCCACCCGTAACAGTCACATAGCGCGGCGAATACGTCGCTACTTCTCTCAGAACCTCATCTTGTCGATATAACACGCCTCCGGTAAAGGCATATGCAGTATCACAGTAGCCACAGCGCAAGGGACAGCCGGTAAGGCGCACGAACACCGTCGGTCGGCCCACAGTTCGGGCTTCGCCTTGCAAGGAATGGAAAATTTCGGTAATGCGGATGTGTGCGCTCATGGCGGCGCCCTGCGCTTATTGCGGTTGGCTCAGGTAATCCTGTGCCTCACGGATTTCCGTGGTGTTCTCTGGATACTTGGTCGCGATTTCACGCCAAGTCTGTTGTGCCAGCGCTTCATTGCCCATCCGCCGGTAAACCACGCCCAGTTTCAGCATGGCACCTGGCGTTTTGGGATCTTCCGGGTAGTTGGAGGTCAACTTCATGAAAACATCTCTGGCCTCGTTGAAACGAGTGACGAGAATCAACGCTTCCCCTTGCCAGTAATAGGCATTGGTCAAATACCTGCCCTGCGGGAAACGGTCGATATAACTCTGGAACAGACGGACGGATTCCTCATACTGACTCTGCTCCAACAACTGGTTCAGCGCAGTACGATACAGATCCTGCTCGTTCATTTGCGCATCGGCAGTTTGGGCACCCACATCCACCGAGTTCGAAACGTCAGGCGACTCGGGGTTGTTTCGTATGTCGGGAGGCAAGTTCTGTCCTGGATTTTGAGGGTAATTGGCTGGCGGAGGTGTAACCATCGCTCCTGTTGCAGGTCCGGGTGCAGTCATTCCTGCACCAGATATGCCTACCGGCGGCACGCTTACCGTAGTTCCGCTCAATTCACTCAAGCGACGGTCGATGTCGACATAGCGGTTGAGCTGCTCGGTCTGGAGACGGCGGATCTGGTTGGACTGCTCTTCCACCATGCCACGCAAGGTCTGGATTTCCTGCTGCAGCGCTTCCAATTGATTGTAGAGCGTGAGGACCAGCTCATTTCCGGCAGGCGCTTGGGTCTGGCCTCCTCTGGATGTATTGTTGCTACCCGCTTCTACTACGGGGACCTGCGCGGTGGCTATAAGCGACCACAGCCCAAGGGCGAGAATTAACGCTATATGTTTCAGCATGGCGGTACCTCCACAATGGAACAAGCGCCTGCTCATAAAAAGCCTGTTCATAAAAAGAAAAAGCCGGGCAAGCCCGGCTTTATTCTACACAAACGTGTGAGTTACTGGCTTACTTCATTTCTACGCGACGGTTTTGGGAGTAAGCGGCTTCGGTGGTGCCGGTATCTTTCGGCATTTCTTCACCATAGCTGATGACTTCCAGCTGGTTCGCGGAAACGCCTTGAACCTGCAGGTAGCGCTCTACGGACTGTGAACGACGCTCGCCCAGTGCCAAGTTGTATTCGCGGGTGCCGCGCTCGTCTGCATGGCCTTCCAGACGTACACGACGGCTGGGGTTAGCTTTCAAGTCGGTTGCATGGACTACCAGCGCATCACGTGCTTCTGCACTCAAGTCCGACTTGTCGAACTCGAAATAGAAAGTTGTGATTGCGCGCAGGCGTGCTGCTTCTGCTTCTGCTGCAGACAGCTGACCGCCGTCACCAGCTCCATTGGTGTTCGCACTACCGCTTGCAGCCGTTTCGGTAGCTGGACCCTCTTCTTCCGTGGAAGAACAGGCAGCCATCGTAACGGACAGCAGAGCGACCAGAGCAAGTTTAAAAACGCTGTTGACCTGCATAAAAATTCCTCGTGTTCAGTATGCTTGTTAAAAAACTGGCGCATTTTCGCCATTTTTTACCTAAGTGACAAGTAAATTTGAATTTTTTTTGAACTTTTTCACATAGTTAGGGTCACATCGGCGCCCTCAATCGAGGAATGGTGACCAAGCTGGCTCCCTCACATCGCCTTGGGACACCGGAAGTTGGAATTTTACCCTACCATCAATTGATACCGCATTCAGTACTCCCCTTCCGTTTTCCTTCGATGCGTACATGATCATGCTCGCATTTGGTGCGATTGTTGGCGATTCGTCCAATGCAGTATTCGTCAAAAACTGTATGGTGCCCCGTTCCAGATTCTGGATGGCTACATGGTAATCATCATTGGTGTCCTCACGGTGGATCATCACCAAGTTCTGGCCATCCTGCAACATGATCCCCTTAGAATTATAGATTCCCTGAAAGGTGACGCGCTCGGCCCAGTTGGTATCGAGCGCGACCTGGTAGATCTGGGGTCGGTTGTTGCCTCCCTGTTCTGAGGTATAGATCAACGACTGGCCATCCGGCATCCAACTCGGCTCGGTATCCACCGCGAAATGTGTGGTGACCTTCCGCAGATCACGGGTCAACAAATCCATCACATAAACATCCGGGTTGCCGTCCTTAGACAGCACCATCGCCATTTTGGTCCCGTCCGGCGACCACGTGGGCGAACTGTTGATCCCCGGAAAATCTGTGAGCTGCTCGCGCTCACCAGTGGCCAGTGTCTGGATATAGATGCGCGGTCTGCTCGACTCGAAGCTGCTATAGGCAATCTGTGTGGCATCAGGTGACCAGGTCGGCGACATGATCGGTTCTTGCGACTCCAGCAGTATCTTGGCCCGGGCACCATCGGCGTCGGACATGTTCAACTGGTAATTGGTCAACGTTTCGCTCATGCGCTGGGAAGTGATGTAGAGAATCTTGGTCGCAAACGCGCCACGAACCCCGGTCACCTGTTGGTAAACCACATCGCTGATCTGGTGGGCTATATCCCGCAGCTGCACCTCGGTGCCACTAATCACTTCGCCAACCATACGGGTCTCGCGGTTGACATCGAACAGCTCGTACTGCACCTGAACAAGGTCGCTGTTGGCCGAACGCATGTTGCGGCCGATCAGCAGGTAATCGGCAGCCAAAAACCGCCAATCGCGGAAAATCACTTCACTCTGCTGGTGCGGAGTACTGAGCATGCTGCTCTCTGCAACCGGCGCGAAGATGCCACTGTTGCCCAGATCGCTGGTAACGATGTCGGTGATGCTCTCGGGCAGTACGCCAAAACCTGTCCACTCGAAGGGCACAATCGCGATGGAGACCGGATCATCTACGCCCTGGGTGATGCGGATGGACAACAGTTGTTGGGCGTGAGCCAACGAACCGGCCAGCAACAACAACACGACTACGCCACGCTGGAAAGCTCTCATCATCGCAATAAATCCTCCGGACTAAACACCAGGTTGAAAGTTCTGAAATTACGCTCGAAAACAGTGGTGGGCATATCTTTCAGTTCCGGAAAGCTGCCAACGCGATCCACGGCTTGCAGCACCGACCGGTCAAAGGTGGCACTGGTACTGGGCTGGATAATCTCCCTGCTGATGATTTCTCCTGTGGGAGTCAGCCGCAACTGAACTACCGCAGTCATGCCGTTACGGGCATCGGGCGGCCTGGTCCAGCTGCGTGAAATCAGATCATTGATGATTGCATAGTATTGGGCAACCAACTGGTTCTCTACACTCATATTCTGCAAATTATTCGCAGCCTGAATATCTGCCTGCCGCTGACTCTCGGCTGCTGCCTGTTGCTGCCTCTCTGCCTCGGCTTGGCGCTGCCTTTCAGTTTCAGCCTGGCGCTGGCGTTCTGTTTCCGCCTGACGCTGCTGTTCTGCTGCTGTCTGGCGCTGACGTTCCGCATCCGTTTGACGCTGCTTTTCCGCGTCGGCCTGACGCTGCCTGTCGGCCTCCGCCTGACGCTGCTGTTCTGCGGTAGCCTGACGTTGTCGCTGCCGTTCGGCTTCATCGCTCTGCTGTTCTCTTTGCAGTTGCTGAATCTGGCGCAGCTGTTGCGGGCTCTGCTTTACTGCCGATGCCACCACAAAAGAAGCAGGTTGTATTGACACCATATCTGCCGGTTCGAATTTGTCGGGCAGAAACAGGTACATTAGGAAGCCATGCAACAACACTGCCAGCAGCACCCCGGGTGGATAACCATCGAACTTGAGCAGCCAGGGCAGTAACTTGTTCATGCGCTCAGAGCTCTAAACCCGGTGGCTGTGTGATCAGGCGCGGGTCTTTGGCTCCTGCTTCCGCCAGAGTAGCCAACAGCTTCACAACAACCCCATAGGCGATCGAAGCATCTGCGTTCACATAAACTGGTACCGAGGGGTTAGCCGCCATGATCTTGCCGACCTGCTCGCCAATCTGTTCGACCGGCACCGGCTCGGGATTCTCTGCCGGGGTTTCACCCAGATTGATGAAATACTGTCCTTGGGCATCAATAGTGATCTCAAGACTCAAGTCTTCGTCTTCCACCGTCTCGGCGTTCGCCTGCGGCAATTCCACCTTGATGCCTTGGGTAATCAGCGGCGTGGTCACCATGAAGACGATCAACAGCACCAGCATGACGTCGATCAACGGTACTACGTTGATCTCGGCCATTGGCTTGCGACGTTTTTGGGGGCGGACATCCATCAGTTGGTCTCCGGTGCCCGTTTGCTGTGCGCCTGCCGGTGCAGGATGCTGGAAAACTCATCCTGGAAGGTGTGATAGCTCTGAATGATCGAATCCACCTGCGACGAATAACGGTTATAGGCCAGCACGGCCGGAATGGCGGCAAACAGTCCCATAGCCGTGGCGACCAGCGCCTCCGCGATGCCCGGTGCCACCACCTGGAGACTGGCCTGACTCTCGTTGGCCAGACCGATGAACGAATCCATGATGCCCCACACGGTGCCAAACAAACCCACATAAGGTGACACCGACGCTACCGTCGCCAGCAGGGCCAGATGCTTTTCCAGTACCTTCTCTTCGCGGGACATGGCCACGCGCATGGCGCGCGCCGCGCCTTCCATCACCGCATCCGATTCAATACCAGGTTGCTGGCGCAGGCGGGTGAATTCCTTGAAGCCGGAGCGGAACAGGTTCTCCATACCGATCATCGTGGTATTGCTCTTTTGCCTGTTGGAACCGTCGCGGAACAGCTGGCTAAGGTCCATACCGGACCAGAAGCGCCGCTCGAAACCGGTGAGCTCGGCCAGGGCGTCGCTGATCACCAGCCACTTCTGCACGATGATGACCCAGGAAAACACGGACAAGCCCAACAGGCTCAGCATGACCAACTGGACCGGTATGGTGGCGCCCAGTACCAGGCTCCAGATATTCATTGATTCGTTCATGGCTTCCTCAAATTATTCCCGCGACGGCTTTCTACACAACTGTTGCTTAACCTTGGCTTAAAGCCCAAGGCCAAGACCTTAATTTTCAAACAAATCCTTATCTTTACTGGCAGCCGGCTTGAGGCCGAAATGCCGGTATGCGTATTGGGTCACGATACGCCCGCGCGGTGTGCGCTGGATAAAACCCTGCTGGATCAGATACGGCTCGAGCACATCCTCCACGGTGCCACGTTCCTCGCTAATCGCCGCTGCGATACTTTCGGCCCCCACTGGCCCCCCGTCGAACTTTTCGATGATCGTCATCAACAAACGGCGGTCCATGTGATCGAAGCCATGCTTGTCGACGCTGAGCATGTCCAGCGCTTCGCAGGCAATGGCTTCGTCGATGACACCGCTGGCCTTCACTTCGCAGTAGTCCCGCACCCGCCGCAGCAGGCGGTTGGCAATACGGGGCGTGCCGCGTGCCCGACGCGCAATCTCGCGGGAGCCGCCAGCATCGCAGGACACTTTCAGGATGATTGCCGAGCGCGCCACAATCTTCGTCAGTTGTTCGACCGTATAAAACTCTAGCCGTTGCACGATGCCGAAACGATCCCTGAGCGGCGAAGTTAACAGCCCTGCCCGGGTCGTGGCTCCCACCAGCGTAAATGGCGGCAGATCAAGTTTCAGCGAGCGGGCGGCCGGGCCTTCGCCGATCATGAGGTCGAGCTGGAAGTCCTCCATGGCCGGGTAAAGAATCTCTTCGATGACCGGACTGAGTCGGTGAATCTCATCGATGAACAGCACATCTCCGGCTTCCAGATTCGTCAGCATAGCCGCAAGGTCGCCCGCCTTTTCCAGCACCGGACCTGAAGTGGCCTTTAATGACACACCCATCTCGTTGGCGATGATGTTGGACAAGGTGGTCTTGCCCAGACCGGGCGGGCCGAAGATCAGCGTGTGATCCAGCGGCTCGCCGCGTTTGCGGGCGGCACTGATGAAAATCTCCATCTGCGCTTTCACGGCATCCTGGCCGATGTAGTCGACCAGACGCGCAGGACGGATGGCGCGGTCCTGCATCTCTTCGCCGCTGCCAGCCCCTGCTGTGATGATTCGCTCTTCTTCGCGCATGTGGCCCGTAGTTACCTTGACTGTTCCGTTTAGCCTGCCGCTGCCCGGCCAAGACCTTTCAGGGCAATCCTGATCAGTTGCTCAGTGGTCGCCGAAGGCTGCTCGCTCGCCTCCAGTTGACCGGCCGCATGCACCACTGCACGGCTGGCTTCCTGGGGTTTGTAGCCCAGCGAGATCAGGGCTGCTTCTGCTTCCTGATAAGTATCCTGCCGCTGGGGTCTGCTGGTGGCAGTCACGGTTTGCGGTGACGTGCCGTGCTCCATTTCCCACTGTTTCAGCTTGTCGCGCAGCTCGATAATCAGGCGTTCGGCGGTCTTGCGGCCTACCCCCGGTAATTTGACGAGAGCATTCACATCATCCTTCGCCACTGCGGCAACAAAGCGGGCACTCTCCATACCGGACATGATGCCCAGTGCCAGTTTGGGACCAATACCATTGACCTTGATTAGAAGGCGAAAGAGGCTCCGCTCCTTCAGGTCCAAAAAACCATACAGGTGCTGGGCATCTTCACGGACAACGAAATGGATATGAAGAACGAGGGACTGGCCGGGGTCGGGTAACTGGTACAGCGTGCTGGCAGGTACCTCAACTTCGTACCCGACGCCCTGTACGTCCAACAGTACTTCTGCCTCACCCTTGCTCAGCAGAATGCCCTGCAAACGCCCGATCATTTCGCTGTGGATTCCGTAATGTATGAGCCTTCTGCCCCTGAGTGCCGTGCACTCAGGTCTAGAGCAGGCGCCCGCGCCGACTGGAACGCACCCCGGCCAGCCGGATCAGGGTGTGCTGTGTGTGAGCATGACACAGTGCCACAGAAAGTGCATCTGCCGCGTCCTCACCCGGAGTCTCAGAAAGCTTCAGCAAGACCTTGATCATATGCTGCATCTGGGCCTTGTCTGCGTTGCCGTTACCGACCACTGCCAGCTTGACCTTGCGGGTGGCATAAGAAGCAATTTCAAGTTTCCGGGAGCTGCACGCGACCATCGCAGCCCCGCGTGCCTGACCCAGCTTCAACGCAGACGACGCACTCTTGCCCACGAACACTTCCTCAATCGCGGCAAGCTGGGGGTGATACTCGTCGATGATCCGGGTCAGTGTGTCGAAGATTGTCTGCAGGCGATCCGGGAACTCAAGATGCTCAACCCGGATCACCCCGCAAGTCAGATATTCCAGGCGGGTTCCCAAGGCAGAGACCACACCATAGCCGCATTTACGCGAACCCGGATCAATGCCGAGGATGATTGCCACTCTAGGTATCCGACCTATTCACCGGATTTTTCAACCGTTTTTTCGCCACCAGCTTTCTCGCCAGCCGATTTTTCACTGGCCTTGTCTGCTGGCTGTTCCCGTAAGCGTATGTTCAATTCGCGCAACTGCGAGGCAGACACCGTGCCCGGCGCATCAGTGAGCAAACAGGCGGCAGACTGTGTTTTAGGAAAGGCAATCACATCACGAATGGACTGAGCGCCGGTCATCATCATGATCAACCGGTCGAGCCCGAAGGCCAAACCACCATGGGGAGGAGCCCCATATTTGAGCGCATTGAGCAGATGGCCGAATTTCTCTTCAGCCTCTTCTGGGCCTATGCCCAGCAAGCCGAACACGGTCTGCTGCATATCCTGCCGGTTGATACGAATCGAACCACCACCCAACTCAGTACCGTTCAACACAAGGTCGTAAGCTTGCGACAACGCGGCCAGCGGATTGGCTTTCAGTTCTTCGGGCGAGCATGACGGCGCTGTGAAGGGATGATGCACCGAAGTCACGTTGCCTTCCTTGTCCTGTTCGAACATCGGAAAATCGACAACCCACAACGGCGCCCATTGGCAGGTCAGCAACTTCAGGTCCAGACCCACGCGGATACGCAGCGCGCCAATCGCCTCGTTTACTACCTTGGCCTTGTCGGCACCGAAGAAGATCAGGTCGCCGGTAGCCGCGCCCACACGGGCGAGGACATCCTTCACCACCTGTTCGGGCATGAACTTGATGATCGGCGACTGCAGCCCATCCATTCCGGCCTTGAGGTCGTTGACCTTGATCCAGGCCAAACCCTTGGCACCGTACTGGCCGACAAAGTCTGCATAGGAATCAATCTGTTTGCGCGACAACTTCTCACCACCTCCAGGTACCTTGAGCGCCACGACGCGGCTCTTCGGATCATTGGCAGGTGCGTTGAATACCTTGAACTCCACCGCCTTCATCAGGTCGGCGATATCGGTAAACTCCATCGGGATGCGCAGGTCAGGACGGTCGATACCGAAACGGCGCATGGCCTCCAGATATGGCATCCGGGGAACGGGCGGCAGCTCCACGCCGATGTGCTTGAGAAAGACTTCGCGAATCATCTGCTCCATTAGCGCCATGATGGCGTCTTCCGACATGAAGGAGGTTTCGATGTCGATCTGGGTAAATTCTGGCTGACGGTCGGCACGCAGGTCCTCGTCGCGGAAACATTTGGCGATCTGGTAGTAACGGTCGAGGCCGGCCACCATCAACAGCTGTTTGTACAACTGTGGTGACTGTGGCAAGGCAAAGAATTTGCCCGGATGGGTGCGGCTCGGCACCAGATAATCGCGCGCACCTTCTGGCGTGGCGCGCCCTAGAATCGGTGTTTCAATATCGAGAAAGCCGTTGGAATCCAAAAAGTTGCGCACGGTATTTGAGACTTGTGAGCGCAGTCGTAGCCGGTTCAGCATCTCGGGGCGGCGCAAATCGACGAAGCGGTTGCGCAGGCGTACGTCTTCACCCACAGAGGCATGCTCATCAAGCTGGAACGGCGGTGTCTCGGCCGCGTTGAGTATCTCGAGGTCCTTGCACAACAGTTCGATCTTGCCGGACGGCATATCCGCATTCTCGGTGCCGTTGGGCCGCGCGCGCACAAAACCGGTGATCTTCACCACAAACTCGCTGCGCACTTGCTCGGCGCGGGCAAAGCTCTCGGCCGCATCGGGATCAACCACGACCTGGGCGATGCCATCACGGTCGCGGATGTCGAGGAAAACCACGCCACCATGGTCGCGGCGGCGATGCACCCAGCCGCACAACACAACAGTCTGGCCGATGTGAGCGGTATTCAGACCACCGCAATAATGAGTACGCATAACTTGATTCCTGCTTGGTATGTCCTGCTTCGATGTTACCGATTACCCCATCTTCAGCCTCTGGGTGCGCTGCACTCAGGTCTGAATGTGTGGAGCCTGTGTCTTGAACGGGGTCGTGCCGTGTCTCAGGGTTTTGCAGCGGGTTGGTTTTTATTGCCCGCATTTGCCCCATCGGTGCTTTTCGCTTCCGGTTTCTTTTCTGACTTCCCTCCCGAATTGGTTTCTGTTTTCGTTTGCTCTTTGCCCTTGACGTCATTCATAGGCGTTTTGCTGCCTGCATTTGCCGCTTCAGGGGAGGTCGCTGACGCTGCTGCACCCGCAGTGTCAGCATTGCCAGCGCCCTCTGAGGGGGCTTCGGCTGCTCCATTTTTCTTGCTTCCAGTCTTGAAATCAGTCTCGTACCAACCAGAGCCCTTGAGCCTGAAACTGCTGGCCGAGATGAGTTTCACCAAGCCATCCCTTCCACATTCGGGACATTCCAGTAACGGCGGGTCACTGATTTTCTGCAGTTTTTCCAGTTCCGCGCTGCAGGATGTACAGCGATATTCATAAATGGGCATTGGCTAATAACCTGATGATGCAATCAATAATGCGAACCAAATACATGGCAGCGCATGAGTTTGTCCGGTGCCCACAGCGGGTGCATGCACTTTAAAAGCGGCGCATTGTAACGTAATTCCAATTTCACCGGCATCATCTCGTACACTCGCATCCGGAATATGGACAAGCACGGAACAGAAATAACTCGGCAGTAAAAGCCTGAAACACGATTTGTGACGACCATTAAGTCACAAAAAATGTTTTCACAAAATCCTTGCTCAGCGTTTTTTATTCCGTTATAAATACATCCACTAATCAGAGAGGCGAACACAGGGCAGTACAGTTTTAACCTGTAAACTCTGAGTACAAAGTGCAAACAGTTCTTCAGAGGTGTGGTACGTAAGTGGTAGTTGTGCTTTAACTTACGAACTGCTCAGCTGTAGAAAGATCCAGGAAGGACAAGCACTTTTATTGCATCAGCCAAGGCGTCAGTTAATACGCCAATTGGTGTGTCAGAGTAGTGACTAGACTTGATTATGTTGTCCGGAAGATCACGGACTTTCATCAACCAAACACTCAAACAAAAAAGAGAACCATGTATGGCAGGCAAAAAAACATCCAAGCAGGCAGCTGCTAAGAAGTCCACCGCAATCAAAGAGAAATTCACCAAAACCGCAATTCTCAACACCCTGTCTTCCGACAGCGGCCTGAGCAAAAAACAGGTTAACGGTGTTCTTGATGGTCTGACCGACCTGATCGAAAGACACCTCAAGAAGAATGGCGCTGGCGAGTTCACCCTGCCAGGTCTGCTGAAAATCAAAGCTGTACATCGTCCTGCCCGCCCTGCACGTAAAGGCGTGCCTAACCCCTTTAAGCCCGGCGAAATGATGGACATCCCGAAAAAACCGGCTTCTATCCGCGTAAAAGTTCTGCCGCTGAAAAAGCTGAAGTCCTTCGCAGCAATGTAACTTTTTAGACCTGAGTGCCTAGCACTCAGGGGCTGAAGGCTCTTTAGACCTGAGTGCAGGGCTCCCGGAGCCTAAAAGCGCTCAGGGCCTAAAAGGTTCAAAATAGTACCAACCCGGAAAGCAGCCTTCACGGCTGCTTTTCTTTTTTTACTGAGTGCACGAAATCTCCTGAATTTGTAGTGCTTTGAATCAGTACGGTGAATTAAACCAATGCGCACTTCCCAATACTTGCTGGCCACCACCCGCGAAACCCCTGCCGACGCCGTAGTGGTCAGCCATCAGCTGATGCTCAAGGCTGGCCTCATCCGCAAGCTTGCGGCAGGTTTGTATACCTGGCTGCCGCTGGGTCTGCGCGTATTGCACAAGGTCACCAACATTGTGCGTGATGAAATGGACAAATCCGGTGCGCTGGAAGTCTCGATGCCAGTCGTGCAACCCGCCGAGCTCTGGCAGGAGTCTGGCCGCTGGGACGTGATGGGCGACGAATTACAGCGCTTCAAGGACCGCCACCAGCGCGACTTCTGCCTGGGCCCAACCCATGAAGAGGTCATCAGCGATCTCGTGCGCAATGAAATCAGTAGCTATCGTCAGTTGCCAATCAACATCTACCAGATTCAGACCAAGTTCCGTGATGAGCGCCGCCCCCGGTTCGGCGTGATGCGCGCCCGCGAATTCACCATGAAGGACTCCTATTCCTTTCATGTAAACAAGGAATCGCTGCAAGAAACCTACGACCTGATGTATGCCACGTATCAAAACATCTTCAACCGTCTGGGCTTCAAGTTCCGCGCGGTGGAAGCCGACTCCGGCAACATCGGTGGCAGTTGTTCCCATGAGTTCCACGTGCTGGCCGATTCCGGCGAAGACCAGATTGTATTCAGCGACCAAAGCCCCTATGCCGCCAATCTTGAAATGGCCACAGCCTTGGCACCCGCTGCAACAATCCCGCCCAATCCCTCACAAACATTGACAAAAATTGCGACACCGGACAGCCATTCCATCGACCAAGTAGCGACATTTTTGCAAGTGCCGATCACCAGTACGGTAAAAACCCTGATCGTGCTGGGGACTGAAGATGACGCGAAAGGCCACCCGCAACTCGTGGCACTCGTACTGCGCGGAGATCACCAGTTAAACGAGATCAAGGCCGCCAAGCTGGCAGGTGTACGTTCGCCATTAACCTTCGCCAGCGAAGCCCACATCCAGAACACACTGAACTGTTTACCTGGCTCCATTGGCCCGGCAGGCGTGAGTATTCCGGTACTTGTCGACCGCGAAGCTGCCGTGCTGGCCGACTTCGTCTGTGGTGCCAACACCGACGGCTTCCACCTGACCGGTGCCAACTGGCAGCGCGACTGCACGCTGACCCGCGTGGAAGATCTGCGCAATGTTGTCGAGGGCGATCCGAGTCCCGATGGCAAAGGCACCCTCCAAATCCGCCGCGGCATCGAAGTTGGCCATATCTTCCAACTGGGCACCAAGTACAGCAAGGCCATGAACGTAATGGTGCTGGATGAGAACGGTCGCAATGGCGTTGTTGAAATGGGCTGCTACGGCATTGGTGTTAGCCGGATCGTGGCGGCCTGTATCGAGCAGTGTAACGACGCCAAAGGCATAGTCTGGCCCGACAACATCGCCCCATTTCACGTGGCCCTGATCCCCCTCAATGCGCACAAAACACCCCGGGTCGCGGAAGTCTGTGAACAGTTGTACAAGGAACTGACTGCCGCTGGCGTAGAAGTGCTGATGGACGACCGCGACAAGAAAACCAGCCCCGGCGTGAAATTCGCCGACATGGAACTGATCGGCATTCCGCACCGTCTGCTGGTTTCAGACCGCGGCCTGGAGAACGATACCGTGGAATACAAACAGCGCAGCCAGACAGAGCCGCAAATGCTGCCGCTGGCACAGGTGGTCAGTCATATCACGGGCTTGCTCAAGCGGGATTGAACAGCGCTGGAGCCTTCAGCCACTGAGCGCTTTTAGGCTCTGGGAACCCCGAAGTCAGGTCTGATGTGGGAGCTTCATGTTGTACTGCGGCAGGCAATACACCAAATTCGCCCCGGCCAGAATCACTGCCCAGCACACATACAGCCACAGCAGGAATATCGGCAGCGCCGCGAAAGTGCCATACACCAGTTGGTAGCTGGCCGTGGTGATGGACAGTGTGAACACCCACTGCATGCCATCCAGGATCAGTACTACCACCACGGAACCAATCAGCGCATCGCGTTTGTCCACCTTGCAATTGGGCACTGTCATGTAGAGAAGCATGAAGGCTCCGATCGCCAGCAGTGCCGGAAAGAATTCCAGCACAGCGCTGCGTGCGCCGATCAAGCCGGACAGTTCGGTAAACCTTTCAAACAGGCTCATCGAGGTCAGATAGGAACTGAGCACGAGGCCGATTCCCAGCATAAAGGGCCCCAGACTCATTACCCCCCAATACGCCAACAGACTGAGTGTCCCTTTGCGCATTTCCGGCACACCCCAGATGCGGTTGAAATTGCTTTCGATGGCACGCAACATCAATACGGCGGTGATGACCAGCATCAACACACCCAGCCAGGTCAGGCTGCGGGCCTGCACCGCGAATTCCTCCAGATAAGTTTCTATCTCACGCCCGGAGCTGGGCAACAAGTGTTTCAGCAAGAGATCCTCGACACTGTCGCTCAAACCCTGGAAAACGGGAAACATGGCGAAAAGGATCAGCATCAGGGTCAACAGCGGCACCACCGCAAAGAGGCTGGTGTAGGTCAGCGACTTGGCGCTTTCCAGGCCCTGATGCAGCATGAAATTGCGGTAGACAAGCAGCAGGAACTGCGTGAACTTTGTTAAACGATTGGCAGACATGCGTGTGAACCGAACCCCGCCCTTCCCTTGTTCCGGCTGCCTGAATACCATGGCGGCTCTAGCAAACGGCCTCCCTTATGACACAAAACTACACCCTGCTCAATCCCGGTACGCTGCAATGAGCCTTCCTTATGTACTCGTGCTTTATTACAGCCGTTACGGTGCTGTTGCCAAAATGGCACAGCAGGT
>CAMDML010000047.1 GCA_945902215.1 Klebsiella pneumoniae
GATACAAAACCGGCGCTTTCAGGGGGGCCTTGTAGGGTGGTGAGTTTACCTTGTTGCCAAGAGCCTGTAGTGAGCGGGGATCATTCATCATTACGCCATACACCACGCCGGAACAGCGGTAAGGCGCAAACTCAAAAGTAAAGCATGAATTCATAATAAAAGTATCGAGGGGCATAAACACACATTCATATATATCGAAGAATGTAGGTGTGAAGACACCCAAGAGTCAAGCGCAGACACAAGATCAGACTCAAAGACAATGAGTGTCAAAGCAGTCAAGTGCAGTGCGCGTGTTTTAGTTGCAGTAAATTATGCTCATGGAATAGTCAGAAGGTAGCGCAGCAACAACCTTCGCATTGAAAAATATGTCGGCTTGTGGTTGTGGAAATATGAGATTTACGCTTCAAATAAGCCTATATATTAACAAATTCCAAAATTTCAGATCGCACGTTTTTTTGCGCACAGGCAAGTCGAATTGGTATATGTTTATCTTGCATATAAGTAGTTATGGATTGTTGGAAATAATTATTTACGCTAAACGTGCAAATTGAATCCTCTAATAGAAATCACATGGATAAGCGAAGATTTCTTGGCAGCGATGATAGAGAATGCATGGCGCAGCTGGGTAGTCGGCTTGTTCAGTCGAAGCCCGGCATGAACTTTTTCAGTAGCAGAGAGAGAAAATAGTTGATAACTCGTCGCAAGCTTATGCAGATGTCTGCCTCTATCGCAGGCTCTGCTGCTGCCTATGGTATTGCAGCTGCTCTTGGTGCCGTGCCGTCTCCCGCTCATGCCCAGACTCTTGCCTTGGGCCCAGCCAGATCCGGCCGCAAAGTTGTGGTGCTGGGCGCCGGCATTGCCGGGCTCGTTGCTGCTTGGGAGCTGGAAAATGCCGGCTATGAAGTAGAGCTGCTTGAAGCTTCACACCGCATAGGTGGGCGATCCCTAACGCTGCGCCATGGTGATTTGGTTGATGAAATAGGCAATCGCCAGATCTGTAAGTTTGATGATGATCCCTCGCTGTATTTCAATGCCGGACCTTCTCGAATTCCGCAAGAACACCGCACGATCATCGACTATTGCCGGAAGCTGCAAGTGCCATTGATAACGCATGTCAACAGCAATCCGGGCGCCTGGGCCCAATTTGACAGAATCAATACCGGGCAACGAATGCGCATACGTGAATTTGTCGCCGATGCTCGCGGATTTATGGCTGAGTTAAGCCAGAAAGGCCTTACCGATGAGTGGCTTGACCAGCAGCTTGGAGAAACTGACCGTGACCTTATGCGGCAATTCCTGCGCAGTTATGGTGACCTCAACGTCGACAACAATTTTATCGGCTCAAACAGAGCGGGGTATGCCAGTGGTGGCTTGATGTCACCTGGCATTCTCAAAGACACCAGAGGGCTTGATGAACTGCTGCAAAGTGATTTCTGGCGCATGGGTATGAATTTCGCCGAATCCAGTTTGCAATCGGCGGTATTGGAGCCGGTTGGCGGCATGGATAAAATTGTGCGGGCTTTTGCTAGCAGACTCAGGAGTCAGCCCCGGCTTCATTGCGTGGTCAGGGCAATTCAGGCGGAAAGCTCTGGTGTTCGCGTTTATTACCGTGACAAAGGCGTCGAACGCGAGACGCAGGCAGATTATTGTCTTAACTCAATACCCTCACAATTGCTGGTCGGTATTGAAAACAATTTCTCTGCAGAATACCTCAAGCTTTTGCAGGGTCGACCACGCGGCAAGCTGAGTAAGACCGGTTTGCAGATGAAGGAACGTTTCTGGGAAGCCGAAGGAGTTTATGGTGGAATTTCCTGGACGGGCCAGGACATGACCCAAATCATTTATCCGTCGGAAGGTTACGGCAACCGCAAAGGAATTGTAGTTGGCGCCTATATTCTTTCCGGTGAAATCAATGATCGCTGGATGAATCTGACTGCGGAAGAGCGTATCCGTCGTGCAGTTGAACAGGGTGAAAAACTGCACCCCGGCTATTCCGGTTACTTCGAAAGTGGCGTGAGTGTGGCATGGCACAGGATGAATCATATGCTTGGCTGCACTGCCATGCAGACCGAACATGCCACAGCAGAAGCGTTGCGTGCGCCATTTGGCCGCCATTACCTGATTGGCGATCAGGCCGCCAATTATGGCGGTTGGCAGGAGTCAGCTGTACTCACGGCAATCAGTGCACTCAACCATATCCAGATGCGCGAGGAGCAGGCGCCATGAGCAATTTGTTTGGGTTCGTTTTGGCTGCACTGCTGTTACTCCTTGCGCCTTCACAGGCAAGCCCTGCTGAAGTAGAACAACTTCTGGATAAATACAGTTTTTGTCTGGTGTGTCATGGCTATCAGGCTCAGGGAAATACCACCGTTCTGGCGCCGGCATTGGCCGGAATTGAGCCGTGGTATTTTGCCGCAGCACTGGACTCCTACAAGGCGGGCCAGCGCCATACCAGTGTGACTGCCATGGAAATGCAGACAGCTGCTCGCATGATTGAGCCTTCTGCATACCCTGAAATATTAGCGCTCATCAGCCAATTTGCTGGGCGCGCACAACAAGCCGCGATTAATGCGCCAGAAATGGCAGAACGGGTGCAACGCGGCGCTGAGGTCTATACTCTTTACTGTGCTGCATGCCATGGGAAAGACGCTGAAGGCTCTGAACAATTGGCCGCACCCGGACTTAGGCGCCTGAACAGCTGGTATCTGGTTTCCGCTTGGCAAGCGTACCTGACAGGAAGCCGTGGCGGTGATAATGCGGCAATTGCTGCGCAACAGATGCGTCAGTTTGCCTTGTCACTGCCGGCGGACCTCGCAATGGATGACTTGATTGCATATTTGTTGGAAAACCCCGCCTCAGGAGGCTGATGCTATGTTCAGATTATTTTTGGTAATTTCGTTGTTTGGCGCACAGGCTTCTTCGGCTGCAGAGGTTGTCAGATATGCCAATGAGGGCAGTACTCTGCCCATTGCAGCTGCAGTTGAAGTTGATAATGTGCTTTACCACAGCGGTGTTATTCCCTCCGCCGCCAATCCTGCACTGGAGCGAACCGAGCAGGCTTATTGGGGTGACACGGAAGCGCAGAGTCGCAGTGTGCTGGAGAAAATCGAAGCGTCTCTTGCAGCGAAGGGGCTGGAAATGGGGGATGTCATCAAACTGACCGTTTTCCTGGTTGGGGATCCTGCCAATGGCGGACGCATGGATTTTCAGGGTTTCATGCGAGCTTATACCGCATTCTTTGGCGAGCACACTGGTGGTCGCTTGCCAGCCCGCTCAGTCGTGGAGGTAGCTGCTCTGGTGAACCCCGGGATGTTTGTGGAAATAGAAGCGATAGCAGTGCGTTCCGACTGAGTTATCCTCAGCCTCAATTGTTATTGACTGACTTTCTGATGGCTTCGATCACCAGCTCCTCGGCTGCACTCTTGCCGAATTCGGGACGGTGGATTATGCAAATCTGGTCGCGGAAAACCGGAAGGTTCTTGTGGTGATAAAGGTTCAGGCCGGATAGTTCAACTGCCCGCTCTGGGATGATGCCCATTCCGATTCCCAGGCCCACCATGCGACAGATCAACTCGAGACTGTCCGTAGCAATAAGTTTTTCAGGCTTGCTCTTCCATTTCTTGAGGATCGAGTGGCTCTGAAACAGTTCCATATTGCACATAATGGTATCCAGAACCGATGACTTGTCGGGCCCCCATACGCCAACGATGTCGTTATCGATTTTAGTGATGACAAGACCCGGCACATCTACAGGATTTGCAACTATCGCCAAATCGATCTGCCCGGTTTGTACGGATTCCTGGATTTTTCTGGAAATTTCATGTCTTAGCTGGATATTGAAATCGGGCGCTTTGCTTTTCAGATAGACCAGCGTCCTGGGAATGAAGTATTGGCCAATTGTCGGGTGACAGCCTATGGTTATGACCCTGTCTCCGAACAGATGTTTGCTTCCTTCTGGAATGCTCAGATCTCTATAAGCTTTGGCCAGGGTTTGCGCTTTTGGGAGAAAGCTCCTGCCACTAGGTGTCAGTTCAATGCCGGAGCGAGAGCGGTAAAACAATATATAGCCAACATCCTGTTCCAGCCTCTTGAGACTTTCCGATAATGCAGGCTGGCTTATTTCAAGTTTGTGGGCTGCCTGATTTATGGTTTTACAAGTGGAAGCTGCGAGAAAATTCTGTATGTCATTGAATCTGAATTTCATAAGCTTTCCCCTATGTAAAACATAAATATATCTGTATTTTACAGATAGATCAACATGAAGTACTTTGTTTCTAGGTCAGCTAAATGGATGGGCAATCGCCTGCGTTCAGTTGCTGCATAGCCTCTTGATGTTGCTCGCGTATTGGCGAAAAAAGCAGCCGTACAGTACAGTACCGCGCCTTCCGAAGCTGTAGCGGAAATCAGTTCATATATTGGTTACTTTAATTCTAAATTAACGGGATTGGGCAGTGGGAACTAGAAAAGGTGAATACAAAACCAGCTGCGCCGTGATTGCGGCGGTCACTCTGGTGGTCTTCGGTGCGTTGTTCGCAACACCCGTCGTCATTGGACAAGAAGCACCTGCGATATCTCCGCCAGCTATCGATGAGGATTGGCGCCTTCTGGAAGCGCGTACACGCCCAGCCAACTTGCCGCTGGTGAGCGACACGGGTATTGAACTGGGACCCGGTGCACTAGATCCTGAGAATCTTGCAAAGCCCCGTCCAGCACCGCCGTTTGATCTCACCGGTGTATGGGCTTTCCGTGGTTTTACTGGCGCTGACTTTGATGTTCATGGTCATTACAATTTCATGCCTTTGCCTAAATTCACTCCGAAAGGGCAGGCATTCAACGACGAGTTCAATCGTTTTCAAGCGGCAGGCAGAAGGCACCTGGAGCCCAGTGCATTTTGCCACCCTGCAGGCATGCCGCGTCTGCAGACCCGTTTCGGCTCCCTGATGATGTTGCAGTATCCGACCGCCATCTACATGGTGTCCCGTCTCAACAATGAATACAGAACCGTTTTCCTGGATGGTCGTCCACGTGTCGATCCTTCCATCCGCGAACCCAATTATCTTGGCGAGTCGAGAGGGCATTGGGAAGGTGATTCCCTGGTTATAGAGACTGAAGGTTTCATCGGAGAAAACCATCTGATGCAGGTCGGTGTGATCGCCGGAGAGCAACTGAAGATCACTGAAAGGATCAGCATGATCAACGATGGCAATACGCTGGTGTTTGAGTATTCCTTTGTTGATCCCCAGCACTGGCAAGGCGAGTGGAAGAATGTTCGCTTCCATGACCGCATACTCAAATCGGATGTCATGGAGGCGAATTGCCTTTTTGAGGACAACCTGGCTCTTCCCGGCATGACGCCGTACGAGTCTGACGCAATATACCTAGAAGAAATGCGCAAGATCGAAGCTGGAGAATAGCGATTGTGGCCATTTTCCCTGATGGAGCGGTATGCAGGTAGTGAAGGTTTCTATGAATTTTGGAAAACTCATCGGAGGAATCATTCAATGAAAGCGACCCATTCGTCGGCATTAATTGGCTTGGTTATAGGGATGTTCTACTGCGGCTTGGCTGTCGCGCATCATTCACATGCCACCCTTGATCCCAATGACATAAGAGTGCTGACTGGCACCGTTACCAAGTATGGTTGGCAAATGCCCCACGTTTTTCTGAAGGTGAAAGCGCCCAATCAACAAGGACAGCTGGTCGAATACAGTATCGAAATGGGCAATCCTCCCTCTATGGCCCGGGAAGGCTGGGGGAGTGATTCCCTCAAGGTCGGTGACATGATTACTTGGGAAGGGTCACATGACAGGAACAAGGACCGAGCCTATTCTTCGGCAATCTGGGTTGAGAAAGACGGCGTACGCATAGGTACTGATCCAGCAAACCAGGTTACTACAATCGTACAGCCTTCAACTGACTTCACTGGTGTGTGGACCCGGGATGATCCGGGCGGTTTCAATCCCAACTATTTGCCTCCGACAGACTGGCCCTACACGCCGTTTGGGAAGGCGCTGGTTGATGCATTCAAGGAAGATCAAAACCCTGCGCTGGATTGCTACGATCCGGGGCCACCCAAATCAACAATCCTCCCCTACCCGCACATCATCAGCCGCCCTGACGCTTCAACTGTCCTGATTGAGCGTGACCTGTTACCTACGCCTCGGGTAGTTTACCTTGACCGCAATCATGCTGCAGGTATGCCGAGCACAATGGGTCATTCAGTCGGCTGGTTCGAAGGCGATGTGCTGGTTGTCGAAACAGGAAATTTTCTCGCCGACAGGTGGGGCTCCCAAACGGGTGTCGACTCCAGCGACCAGAAGCACCTGCTGGAAAAGTACAGCCTCATCAATGGCGGCATGGGTTTGATGGCTGAAATTACAGTGACTGATCCTGTGTATCTTTCAGAACCGGTAACGTTCAAACATTACTGGAAAAAACTTGGCGATCGGAAGCTCGTCGAGGCCCCATGCACGCTTGAATCGTCGCTTTTGTGGATTGAAGGAGGTTTCGAAAAATGAATACTTCAACGAAAATCAGGCCAACCAAATTCATGCCGATTATCTCCATTTTTGGATTTGTTGCGGTGTCTGGCTTGGTTAATGCACATCATTCGGCGGTCGCCTTTGATCTTGACAAGCCGCTTGTGCAATCGTCAGGGAAAGTGATCTCATTCATCTGGCGCAGCCCTCATACCAGTATCAACCTTGAAGTGACCAATGAAGCGGGTGAGAAAGAAATCTGGAAGTGGGAAGGCGCAGGAACCGTGGCGTTGGTCAGGTCTGGAGTCACGCGGGAAACCATCAAACCAGGACAGACGCTTTCCGTAACCGGCAACCCTTTGCGTGATGCCTCACCAGGCGGTTTGATGCGGTCCATTCAGCTGGACGATGGCCGCGTCATAGATTTTGGTCAAGCCGCTACGCAGTGAAAACGGGTAATAACGAATTCGCTGGACGCTTGTAAAATAACAATATTTATCACTAAGAAATGGGGACAATTATGAAATTTACCAAAAGAAAAGGGTTTGGCGGTGTCGAACGCAACTACAAACCTCTAAGCAGTCTTGTGCTGGTTTCAGCGTTTGCTGCGATTGGCAGCAATCAGGCTATTGCGCAAAACACGCAAGCCAATGCTCAAGAGCCGGAAGTAATCGAAGAATTAGTGGTCACGGGATCGCTGCTTGCAACCGGCAGGGGTTCCACCTCTCCGGTTACGATGATTGATGCCACAAGTCTGGTGGATAATCCGCGCCCGAATTTGTCGGGATTCTTTGCAGCAAATATGCCCCAACACCAGCTGGAAGACTCGAACCAATCGAACACTTTCCGTGAAAATCGCACCAGGGTTCAAGGTGTGAGCTTGCGTGGTCTTGGCGCCGAGAACACCCTCACTTTGATCAACGGTCTGCGCACACCTGAATATGCTGAGTCTGTCAGTATTGGTTGGCGCTTTGTGCCGATTGACCAAGTGATGCCAGGCATTGCACTGAAAAGAATGGAGGTACTGCTGGATGGTGGCTCTGCCATCTACGGGACTGATGCCGTGGCCGGTGTCGTTAACCTCATTCCCGACTACGGTTTTGAGGGCGTCAAATTCCAGGGTTCCGGACAGCGTTTTGAGAAAGATCTGGACTTGAGAAACGATACAGGGTCGGTCCTCATCGGGACCAACACGGACACTACCAAGTGGCTGACTGCCTTGGAATGGCAGCGGTGGGACAATGTCTTCCAATCTGATATTGACCTTTTCGACCGTAATACTGCCGCTACCAGTACAAACCTGCAGTATCGTGAATTTACTCCGGGTACTGGTGTGAGCGGACTTGGTGGCGGACCTGGCGGTAATCGGTTGGCAGATCCCTTGTGCGGCAAAGTGGGCTATTTCGGTGGTAGCGTCTCTACTCTTACCGGCGGTCCATCATGCCAATTCACCAACTGGGGCGCGGGCGGTGGCGGTAGTGACCAGACTGTTCAGAACGGTAATCGAAATAGCTTTTCGCTGTTTTCAGGCGTCCAGCACGACTTTACCGACCGGCTGAGCATGGAAGTGTCGGTCAACTACAACAATACCGAGAACACCACCGCGACTACCAACGTCATTACAGCAGTCAACACTTCGCCGAGCACCAACCCTGCAGTAGGTATGCAGATTCCTATTCCGAACAACAACCCGGGTGTGATCAGGAATGCCCAGCTGGATCCGCGTTGGGCAGCAAATACTGGCACCAATCGCGGCTTTTACCTCAACCCGATGAATCTCAACAACCCGTGGGATGTGCTGAACAACGAGATCAACTCCACTTATGCCCGTGTATCCGCTGCACTTGCGTATCAATTGTCTGATGTGTGGAGTGTCAAGGCCAGCTCAGTCTACGGGCGCAGTGAAGTCAATCGCTACGACACTGCCGTGATTGCTGACCGCCTTCGCAAGAGTTTGGCAGGTTTTGGTGGAAGTGCCTGTACGAGTACTGTGCCGGGAGCCGGTGGTTGCGAGTTCTACAATCCATTCCTGAATGCCAGTGAACCCGGACGCGGCAATCCGCAGTCCTTGCTGGAATGGTTGCAACCCTTGCGCAATACTCGTTTCTACGGCGACTTGACGGTCAACCAGTTAATTCTGTCTGGAGACAGCAGCAGTATGTTCGAATTGGCTGGCGGTGCTGTGGGAGTGGCCATTGGCTATGAAAACAGAATTGACAGCTGGTACACCGATCACGATCCGCTTGCCAATGTGGGCGGCTACCAGGGTCAGGCTGGAGGATCTTCTGCGGACTTTCCATTGCCTTTTGGCAGCAAGAGTAGAAGCAACGTAGTCGACGCCTTGTTCGTGGAACTTGCCCTTCCTGTTACCGAGGATTTCAGTGTGCAGGCTGCTGTCCGTAACGAAAAATACTCGGAAGCATCAGATTTCAGCACAACCAATCCCAAGATAGGATTCAACTGGACTGCCACTGAGGATCTGACTATTCGTGGGTCCTGGGGTACTTCTTTCAAAGCTCCCAGTGTGGAACACACGCAACAGCCCAGATTGCAGTCAACCACCTTTCTTACCCTCGGGAACCTTGAAAATGCGGTCAACGGTCCGTGTCCTGCACCCGCAGGTGTACCAACAGGCTGTTATATTGCCGGAGGTATCGGTCAGACTCGCACGAACATTTTGTTGGAAACCGCCCCGAATCCTGATTTGCAACCAATGGAATCTGACAACTGGGCCTTGGGTTTCAATTATGACATCGGCGACAACATGACGGTTGGCATGAACTATGTCGATATCAAATTCGAAAATGTCATCCGTAACCTGCGGCCGTTTGATGTCTTGCTCGAAACTGCCGGTTGTTCGACGTATGCCAAAGACGGAAACTTCCCCAGCGATTACTACATTGCATCTCAACGCGGCCAGGACGTATTCACTACCTGGGGCGGAGTAGTTGGATTTCCAGGCAACCCTGCGGGATACAAGTTTCCATTGTATCTGCCTACGCCAGCCTGTTTTGAACTGGATGCCAAGGGTTTGCCCATCAAGGGATTCCAGAAGCCGGTTAACACTGCTGAGCGTCATGTGCAGGCGTTGGATTTGAATTTCACTTACAGAATGGACACTAGTTTTGGTGAATTTACCTTTGCTCCCAATGCAGCAATTATTTTGGGTTGGAATGAAACGGCTTACGTCGGAGGCCCGGAAATTGATTACACAGGGTTTCGTCCAACCTTTGGCGGCGGCGTTCAAGAGTACAAGGTCAACATGCCGGTTACCTGGACAAATGGCGGCGGTCATACCGTCATCCTTACACCGAGATATCTCAGCAAGCTGGATAACTATCTGAGCGGTTTCCCTGAAGATGACTTTATCTATTACGACCTTAACTATCTCTGGAGTGTGAACGATATGTTGCGGGTAAGTTTCTATGCCAACAACGCTTTCGACCAGTTCCCGACTATGCAATTAATTTCAAATACGCAGAGTGGCCAATTCCCGCGTAATGGCAGGGTAATTGGTGCTTCGTTTGAGTTGAACTTCGGCTTTTGACATAAGCTGTTCGACTGCCTTACTTCCTGAAGCAAATGCGGCCCCCACAGGGCCGCATTTTTTTTAGGACTCCAGAATTGATTTTCATGTCAACGTATCAACGCAGACAAACCCGGAACGGTAAAGAGGTATAGTGCCGATGATAGAGAGAGCTACAGCTGGCACGGTACTCGTGGATGCCCTGCTCAATCACGAAGTGGATACTGTGTTTGGGATCCCGGGCGTTCAGACTTACCCATTCTTTGATGCTCTTGCACAAGCTTCCGGAAAGATAAGATTGATCAACCCCCGACACGAACAGGCCTGCGCCTACATGGCATTCGGCTATGCCCGTTCAACCGGCAAAGAAGGCGTCTATTCAGTAGTGCCGGGGCCTGGCGTGTTGAATTCCGGCGCGGCGCTTTGTACCGCGTATGGGACGAGTACCCCGATCATGTGTGTCACCGGCGAAGTCCCCTCAACTTTCCTGGGGCGTGGCCTTGGTCATTTGCATGAGCTGCCCGATCAACTTGCCACCCTGCGCGGACTTACCAAATGGGCCACCAGAATCGATGACCCTGCAGCCGTTGCAACCGAAGTAACCGAAGCATTCCGGCAAATGCGGACCGGGCGTCCGCGCCCAGTCGCCGTGAGTGTGCCCTGGGATGTATTCGCCAAAACGACACCAAGACTTAGTAACCCAGCCTTTCACAAGCCGGCGTCGCAGGCGGCGGACGGTGAATTAATAGAGCAGGCTGCCAAATTGCTTCGCACCGCTCGCAACCCAATGATAATGATTGGTTCCGGTGCCTATGAAGCCGGCGCTGAAGTGTTGCGCTTGGCAGGGCTACTACAGGCGCCGGTAGTGTCATTTCGCGGCGGGCGTGGCATCGTGAGCGATGAACACTCGTTGGGTTTTACTTGTGCTGCCGGATATCGGCGCTGGCAGGCAACCGACGTCGTGATCGGCATCGGCTCGCGAATGGAGTTGATGTGGTCCCGCTGGCCAAAGCATAAGGAAGGTGTGAAGGTGGTCAGTATCGATATAGATCCGCGCCAGCCATTGCGCTTGCAGGCTGATATCGGCCTGATAGGTGACGCCGGCAAGACAATCTCAATGCTGGCAGAGTTGCTGGAAAATCATCCTGTGCGCCCGTCACGTCTGGCGGAGTTCGAGCTGCTGAAAAACCAAACAGCTACTGATATTTTGAAGATCCAGCCGCAAATCGATTACCTCCGGGCCATGCGGGATGTCCTGCCCCGCGATGGTTTCATCGCTGAAGAAACAAGCCAAGTGGGCTTCACTTCCATCTATGGCATTCCGATATACCTTCCCCGCACCTATGTAAGCAGTGGCCACCAAGGAACCCTTGGCTATGGTTTTCCTACCAGCCTTGGGGTGAAAGTAGGCAATCCCGATAAGTGCGTAGTGTCGATAGTAGGGGATGGTGGTTTCATGTTCGGCATCCAAGAGCTCACCACTGCTGTGGAACACGGTATCAACCTGGTCACTGTACTGTTCAACAACCAATGCTATGGCAACGTGCTCAGGGACCAGCACCGAATGTTCGGCGGGCGCGACATCAGCGCCAAGCTGCTAACCCCTGATTTCAGGAAGCTTGCGGACGGGTTCGGTGTGCCCTATTTCCATGCGCCAAATCCGGCCGCCTTGCGTGCCTGCATGGAGCTTGCTTTCAAGGCAGACGCTCCTTGTTTGATAGAGGTGCCTATTGAGCAGGGGAGCGAAACGTCGCCCTGGGAATTCCTGACCCCGCAGGGTTAGCGTCCAGCGAAATGCCAAGACCAGATTCTGCTAAGGAAATTTTTGGCACTTGCCGATGATTTTCCACCGAACACTTCAGGAACCCAAACAATTCCGGCGATGCCTTGGAGCTTATCTATGAACATGATTGATCTTGCCAGGATGCACATCGGCAAAATTGCATTTCTCTCGCAATCCCGGCACGGCAATTTCATCGGAGGCAAACGAGTTGAGCCGTTTGCCGGGAAATATCTGCCGATTATCGATCCTGCCACCGACATTTTGGTAAGTCATGCTGCTGATAGCAGTGCTGAAGATGTCGACATGGCGGTGACCAATGCCTGTTTGGCGTTCGAGGACGCTTCTTGGGCAAAATTGCGACCGGCTGACCGTGAGCATCTTCTCTGCAAGCTCGCCACGCTGATCGAGCAAAACCTCGACGAGCTGAGTGCAATAGACACACTTGAAAGCGGGAAGTTGCAATGGATTGCCCGCAACATTGAAGTCGGAGGTGGAGCAGAATTTGTTCGCTACATGGCTGGTTGGGCAACCAAGCTCGAAGGACAGACACTACAACATTCAATCCCTGCCAGCCCTGATGCCGGGTTCTTCACCTATACCACCAGGGAACCGGTCGGTGTGGTAGCCGCAATCGTGCCCTGGAATTTCCCATTTGCGATAGCCTTGTGGAAAATTGCACCAGCACTGGCGGCAGGCTGTACGGTAGTCCTCAAACCAGCTGAAGAAACACCCTTGTCTGCGTTGCGTCTTGCCGAACTGGCGATGGAAGCCGGCTTTCCAGCAGGTGTACTCAATGTCGTGTGCGGTCGTGGCGAAACAGTCGGCGCAGCACTGTGTTCTCATCCCGGGATCAGTAAATTGAGCTTTACCGGTTCGACTTCTGTGGGCAAGACAATCGGGCACAAAGCAGTAGATAACATGACGCGCTTCACGCTGGAACTTGGCGGCAAGTCACCGCTGATCATTCTTGAAGACGCTGATCCCGATCAGGCGGCTGCAGGTGCTGCCATGGGTGTGTTCTTCAACCAGGGGCAAGTGTGCACAGCGGGCTCACGCGTATTTGTCCAGCGCAAACTCTATGAGCGTGTGGTCGATGGCATGGCAGCTTTTGCCGAAGCTATGGTGACAGGGTCGGGTTTTGATCCTGCCTCCCAGTTGGGACCGTTGGTTTCCCGTCGTCATTGTGAATCTGTGATGGGGTACATAAACAGAGCCAAGCTCGAGGGTGCGAAAGCTGTCACGGGAGGTGAACGTGCACTCAACAGCGGCAATTTCATCCAGCCTACCGTGTTCGTGAACACCAAGCCCGATCATCAGATCGTGCGTGAAGAAGTATTCGGACCGGTCGTGGTGGTGACGCCATTCGACAGCGTTCAAGAGGCTGTTCACATGGCCAATAATACAGCCTTCGGTCTCGCTGCCAGCGTGTGGTCGCAGAATCTTTCGCAGGTGCACAGGATCATTCCCCAATTGCAGGCAGGAATAGTGTGGGTTAATTGTCACAATATCCTGGACAACAACTTACCATTTGGCGGGGTCAAGCAATCCGGCTATGGCCGGGATATGGGGCGCGCTGCAGTAGAAAGCTACACCGAGATCAAAAGTGTCTGCATGGCATTCTAAACAAGTCAGAGTGAAGCAATGTCATTGCGATTCGGCATGCTGGAGTATCCATTTCATCGTTGCAATGCCCTATCGCACAACTTTTCCCCGCAGGGGCTATTCTTCCATGCGCCGGACGAATTCCTGCATGATCAAAGAATAGAGTTCATTGCCAAGGTACTGGTCTTCAACACCAGTGTCGATGCTCGGGTTGTCGTTGACTTCAATCACGAAGGCCTTGTCGCCCCACTGTTTTACATCCACACCGTAAAAGCCGTCGCCGATCTGCTTGGTGGACTTCAGCGCCGCCTGCAGTACTGCGCGCGGTACTTCGAAGGTGGGCAGTGTGTCGAAGCCGCCAGACTTGGTTTTGTCGCCACCCGCTTCGTTGTGACGGTAGATCTGCCAGTGGTCCTTGACCATGTAATAACGGCAAGCGTACAGCGCCTTGTTGTTCAGAATGCCAATGCGCCAGTCGAAGTCGGTGTACAGGAATTCCTGGGCGAGCAGCAGGCTTGATTCCTCGAACAGCGGCCGGGTCTTGGCGTAAAGGTCGTCCATGTCCTCAACCTTGACCACGCCGCGTGAGAAGGAACCGTCTGGAATCTTGATGACAATCGGGAAACCCAGGGTCTGCGCGGCCGCCTCCAGCTGTTCGGGCCGGTCGCGGTTCAGGATCAGCGTGCGCGGTGCCGGCACGCCGGTGGCGGAGAACAAGTCAGCGAGGTAGATCTTGTTGGTGCAGCGCAGGATCGACGTAGGATCATCAATGACAACCAGCCCCATGCTCTCGGCCTTCTTCGCGAAGCGGTAAGTATGGTGCTCCATGCTGGTGGTTTCGCGAATGAAGAGCGCGTCGTATTCGGGCAGGCGCATGAAGTCGTCGGGCGAGATGATATCGACGTTGACGCCAAGGTTCTTGCCGGCCTGAATGAACTTCTTGATCGCGCCAATGTTGCTTGGCGGCATCTTCTCCTGCTCGTTGACGAGAATCGCCATGTCGTACTTCGCCTGCTTGCGCGCCTTCTTCGGGTGCCAGACTTCGCGGCTGAAGTTGTCGAGCGCCTCGCCGAACGCGGTTTCCTCGGCATCGGTCAGGCTCTTGTGGTCGACAATGGTGAGATCACCGATGACCCAGTGGCCATCGAGATACTTCAGCGTCAGCGACACGACCGGCGACGGAAACCGTTCGAACACGACGCGCGCCAGCGGTTTGAGCGAGGGTTCTTCGACTTGGCCGAAGTAGGTTTTGAATTCCAGTTGCTCGGGGCGTTCCTGATTGCGGTACATCTTGTTGAGCGCAGTGAAGAGTTCGTCGACGTTCAACTGATACAGCAGAGGCGACCAGACATCGTTCAACACCTTGCTGGGCGGGATTACATGGTGACCTTTAGCCTCGGCTAAAAGCGAACAGTAGTAGCCTTGGCTGAGGTAGCTGTAGTCACTGCAGAGATTGATGACGCGGATGCGCTGATTGGGGACGGTTTTCAGCGAGAGGTACTGGTCGAAGGAGATAACCAAGTCGCTTGGATAGTAGGCTTCCCAGTCTTCGAGTCTGTCCACCACGATCAGGACATTGGACATGAACGATGATTACTCCGCAGAGAAAGGTTGACGGTGTCCAGAGTCCTGAGGCGACACCGCTTTTATGTTGCGCAAGATAGCAGCACCACCGCGTCTGGACAATTGCCAATCCCGTCGCCACCATAGCGTCATGCTCCCCAAATCGCCCTCTGCTTTCCGCCTCCGCCCGGCCGCCCCCTCTGACCTTGACGCCCTGCTCGCGCTGGAAAACGCGACCTTTACCAGCGATCTGCTCAGTCGCCGCCGAATGCGGCACTGGATCAGCGCGGAGAATGGCCTCTTTGTCGTGGCTGTGGATAAGTCGGGCGTGCTGGCAGGCTACTGTCTCGCCTTCACCCGCCGCGACTCGGACAGCGTCCGGGCCTACTCCCTCGCCATTGCCGCTTCTGCCCGGGGTCAAGGACTCGGCACCCTGCTGTTCCGGGATATGGAAAAGCGCTGCCGTAAGGCCGGCTTCGCCCGGATTCATCTGGAAGTGGCGCACGGGAACCAGGTTGCGCTCGGCCTCTACGAAAAGCTCGGCTACTTCCGCGTCCGCAGCATCCGCGAGTTTTACGAAGACGGGAAAGATGCCTGGCGGATGGAGAAGGTGCTCGGCTGATTCTGGACACCCACTGGAATGGTTGTTGCGCTTGGCTTCAGTGCGGGAGGGCCGAGGCTGTGCTGGCTTTGGGGGATCTTGCGCGTGGTCTGTGGATGTCCGTGCAGCTAGTCGTCAACCTTGAGTTCAACTGACACCGACTTAAACAAATGCTCAGGGAGGCCGGGACCATCATGCAAGCAGGACTCAGCCCCTGCGGGCATGCTATTATTCGCCGCCTTTTTCAACAATTTCAGCCAGTTGCAGTACGCCTGTAGCGAGCCCTTGTAGACAGCCCCATGACCGTTCAAATCACCGAAGACTACCCGCACAAGGATGTCGAATCCTCCGCCCAATCTTACTGGCGCGATAACCACAGCTTCCGCGTAGTAGCCGACCCCTCGCGGCCGAAGTTTTATTGCCTGTCAATGTTCCCGTACCCCAGCGGTCGTCTGCACATGGGCCACGTGCGCAACTACACCATCGGCGACGTCATCTCCCGCTTCCAACGCATGCGCGGCAAGAACGTGTTGCAGCCGATGGGCTGGGACGCGTTCGGCTTGCCCGCCGAAAACGCCGCCATGAAACACAACGTACCGCCCGCGAAGTGGACCTACGAAAACATCGCCTACATGCGCATGCAGTTGCAGCAACTCGGTTATGCCTACGACTGGGAACGCGAAATCGCCACCTGCCACCCCGACTACTACCGCTGGGAACAATGGTTCTTCTGCCGCCTGTTCGAGAAAGGTCTCGTCTACAAGAAAGAAGCCGAAGTGAACTGGGACCCGGTCGACCAGACCGTGCTCGCCAACGAGCAAGTGGTTGATGGCCGCGGCTGGCGCTCCGGCGCATTGGTGGAGCGCCGCAAGATTCCGCAGTGGTTCCTGAAGATCACCGCGTATGCGCAGGAACTGCTCGACGACCTCGACAAGCTCGACGGCTGGCCCGAGCGTGTGCGGGTGATGCAGGCAAACTGGATCGGCCGCTCTGAAGGCCTCGAGTTCAGCTTCGAGGTACAGGGCAGCGAGGAACCGCTGACTGTCTACACCACGCGCCCCGACACCGTCATGGGCGTGACCTATTGCGCAATCGCCGCGCAGCACCCGCTTGCACTGAAAGCAGCGGAAACCAATACCGCACTGGCGGCCTTCATCAAGAAACAGGACAACATCAAGGTCGCCGAGGCCGAGCTGGCCACGATGGACAAGGAAGGCATGGATTCGGGCTTCAGGGCCATCCACCCGCTGACCGGCGCAGCTGTCCCGATTTGGGTGGCGAACTTCGTGCTGATGTCTTACGGCTCGGGTGCCGTCATGTCCGTTCCGGGCCACGACCAGCGTGACTATGAATTTGCGCGCAAGTACGGATTGTCGATCAAACAGGTGATTACAGCTGCTGACGGCAGCATGTGCGATATCAGCAAACAGGCTTATACCGACAAGGGCGTTCTCATCAACTCCGGTGAATACGACGGCCTCGACTTCGACGCAGCCTTCGACGCCCTGCTCACAACATTCGAAAACCGCCGCATCGGAAGCAAACAGGTTAACTTCCGGCTGCGTGACTGGGGTGTCAGCCGCCAGCGTTACTGGGGTTCGCCAATCCCGATCATTAACTGTGAGAAATGCGGCGCGCAACCAGTGCCAGACAAGGATCTGCCTGTAGTCCTTCCTGTTGACGTTGACTTTGACGGCAGCGGCTCGCCGATCAAGAAGATGGCAAGTTTCATCAACTGCAGTTGCCCCAAGTGCGGCGGTGCAGCCGAGCGCGAAACCGATACCTTCGACACCTTCATGGAATCGTCCTGGTACTACGCGCGCTTTACCTGCGCCCGTTTCGAAGGCGGCATGCTGAACAAACCTGAAGTGGATTACTGGCTCGAAGTCGATCAATACATCGGCGGCATCGAGCACGCGATTTTGCATCTGCTCTACTCGCGCTTCTTCCACAAACTAATGCGCGATCAGGGGCTGGTCACCAGCGACGAGCCGTTCAAGCGCCTGCTGACGCAAGGCATGGTGCTGAAAGACGGCACCAAGATGTCGAAGTCGGTTGGTAATACTGTCGACCCCGAAAGCATGATCGAACAATACGGTGCCGATACCGTGCGCCTGTATATGATGTTTACCTCGCCCCCTGACCAGAGTCTGGAATGGTCCGACAGCGGTGTGGACGGCGCTTATCGCTTCCTGAAACGGCTGTGGAAACTGATTGGCGGTTTCAAAGCGAGCCATGTTGCTGTAAATGCCGCTGTGCTCAACGACGCGCAAAAAGAAGTACGCTTCAAGACGCACAGCACGATCAAGAAAGTCACGATTGATTACGACCAGCGCCAGGTATTCAACACCGCAATTGCGGCGGTGATGGAGCTGTACAACGAAGTCACGAAATTCGCCGGCGCCAATAACGTGAACGATGGCGGCCAGAACCAGGCTGTGGTGCAAGAAGCGCTGAGCGCAATGGTACTCTTGCTTGGGCCAATCGTGCCGCACATGTGCCACGTGCTGTGGCAGCATCTGGGCAACAGCGGCGCGCTGATCGATGCTGCATGGCCGGGCTACGACGAAAGCGCGTTGGTGCAGAGCAAGATGAACATCGCCGCTCAGGTCAACGGCAAATTGCGCGCGGTGCTGGAATTGCCGGCGGACAGCTCGAAAGAAGCCATCGAAGCGGCAGCCTTGGCCGACGAGACTGTCAGGAAATTCATGGTCGGACTTGCGGTGAAAAAAGTCATCGTCGTACCGGGCAAACTGATCAACATTGTGGTGGGTTGATATGCCATACATGCACAGATTGGGTATAGAGCACTTCTTCAGCTGCGCGAAGAAGTGCTCTGTGCCCGTATTTCGCGTATTTTTGGTCCCCGTAGTTCTGGTACTGCTGGGCGGCTGCGGCTTCACACTGCGCGGGTCGACCGACCTGTCCGCCGCCTTGCAGACCCTGCAAGTGGAAAGCACGGATCCAAACAGCGATATCGTGCGCGAAATCAGCCGTACCCTGCGCAACAACGGCGTGACTCTGGCAGAAACTGTCAGCACCTACCAGCTTGGTATCGGCACCGAAGAAAACAGCGAACGTGCGCTAAGCGTCAACGCCAATGCCCGCGCTGGCGAATATGAAATAACGATGGTTGTGCCCTTCCAACTGCGGCGCGGCACCGAACTCGTGCTCGGCCCGGAAACCCTCAGTGTTGCGCGGGCCTACCTTGCCGACCCGGAAAATGCTGTAGCCAAAAACGAGGAAGCCGCATTGATCCGCAGTGAGATGCGGCGCGAACTTGCACAGCAGCTACTGCGCCGACTGCAAGCCTTGCAACTGTAAAAAACTGTAAACAAGCCCGTCACCAAGCCACCCCGTAATCATCCCCGAAATCGCTGGAGCCACCGGTCATCGTGCCGTGCGTTTGGTCGAAGTAGATTGCGTTGATTGGTCCCGAGGTCAGACGCTGGCTGAAAATCGTGTAGCCCATGCGATTCAAGCGTTCCTGAATCTCGTACGGCAGGTCAGCACGCAGCAATAGTTTACCGGGCTCGCTGATGTGTTCACCGAAGGAGCTGTGAACCTGGTAACTGTTGAAGTTGGCGGCTTCGGTAGCTTCCTGCACATCCATGCCGAACTCGACCACGTTCAGAAAAAACTGCAAGAGGTTCTGGTCCTGCGTGTCTCCGCCCTGTACCGCAAATGACAGGAAAGGTTTGCCGTTGCGCAGCGCGATGCTGGGCGAGAGGGTGGCTCTGGGCCGTTTGCCGGGCTCCATCACATTGTATGGATTGAAGCCTGGGTCCATACCAAAACTTTGCATGCGCTCTGACATACCAACGCCGGTCGCGCCGGCAATGAATGCCGGAATCCAGCCACCGCTCGGCGTGATCGACACTACCCAGCCTTCGGCATCAGCCGCTTGAATCGAGGTAGTGCCAGCGCGGAAGGCTTCTTCTTGAGTCATATTGTTGATGTCGTCAACCAGCGCCAAATCCGGCGTGGTGCGCGGCAGCCAATTCTGCAACTGCTCAAGGAAAGGATTGGGACCCCTGTTCTGGAACTTATAGGGATCACCCGGCGTGACCATGGGGTTGTTGCGACCCATGTGGATCAGCCGCGCACGTTCTTGCGCATAATCCTTGCTGAGGAGTCCCACGATAGGTTCTTCCGGTGGGTAGTAAGGATCGCCGTAATAGAAGTCGCGGTCTGCGTAGGCGAGATTCATCGCCTGATACAGCGTGTGGATGTATTCGGGCGAGTTGTAACCCATGCCCTGCAGGTTGAAGCCTTCGAGGAGGTTCAGCGTCTGCAACAACACCGGACCCTGCACCCAGCTGTTGAGCTTGTAGACTTCAATATCTTTCCACGTGGTCATCACCGGCTCTTCAATGTGCACCTGCCACTTGGCGAGGTCATCCATGGTGATGAGGCCACCGGCCTCCTGTACTGAACGCGTCAGTTCTTCGGCAATGTCGCCACGATAGAAACGATCATACGCCGCCATGATTGCTTCCTTGCGATTCTTGCCGGCGGCAAGCGCATCACGTTCGGTCTGCACCAGCTTGGTAAGCGTATTCAGCAGATCTTCCTGCACCAACATCTCGCCCGGTTGTGGTGCGGCCAGTTGGCCGGGGTCAGCCGGGTTGTAATGTGGCAGCAATACGGCGCGCGAGGCATCCCACAGTTGCAACAACGGTTTGTAGCCTTCGATATTTTCGCTCTGCGTTTCCTCGATTGGATAACCCTTCGCCATTTCCATGGCCGGTGCGAGTACTTCTTCCAGACTCATGGTGCCGAATTCGGCGAGCATCACGAGGAGGCCGCCGGGGGTGCCGGGCGTGATTGCTGCAAGCGGGCCATATTCCGGTGGATAAGCCATGCCGAGGTTGTGGAAGTATTCCGGGGTCGCGCCCGAGGGAGCCGCACCGAGCGCGTTGATCGCAATGACCTTGCCGGTGTTGGGATTGTGGATCAGTGCCTGGGTTTCGCCACCCCAGCTGAGTGTATCCCACATCGTAGCCGCTGCGGCCAGCATCGCGCACGCGGCATCCACCGCGTTGCCGCCCTTGCTGAATGTTAATGCTCCTGCACTCGCCGCGAGCGGCTTGCCAGTGATCGCCACCCAGTGGCTGCCATGCAGCGGGGGTTTGTTGGAATGCTTGTATTCTTGTGCTTGGGTGGCTGCGATCAGCGTCAGGCTGAACAGTGCCAGCAGACAACTGTAGAGTGGAACCAGGCGTTGCCCACGTTGTATAAGTTGGAAAGGCTGGAATAATTGGGAACGTTGAAAAAGTTGCAGCATTGGAAAACTCGCAGGGCTACTAGGGCGCTGGCCAGATCATGCTGCCATCGGGATCAGTAGGCCCATGTCGCGTAACTTGTTGACGATATCGGTTCCGGCACGGATGGGTGCAGAGCCATTGAGGTTGGCGGAGGCTTCGATGCCGAGTGCGGCGAAAGTACCGTCGGCGCCATATTCGGCCTGTGTGTTGTGGTGGGCCTGCACCAGGGAACTGAAGGCAAGTGCAGCAAACAGAGTAATAAAACCGACGTTGGTCCGCATGGCACGCTCCTACTGTGGGTGCTACCAAATGCTAACACACTCCGAAACCGAACCGCGCGGTTGGATTTTCAACGGCAAGTCCAGTAAGCTGCCGGGCCTTTTCGGCAGGTTCAAATAGCCTCCACATGCCCGCATTAGTCAGCTTCACACTCGACAATCTTGGCGACGCCGCTGACCTCTATCGCGGCGTCATCAAGACTCCACGGGCACCCGGCACCAATCCGCCATTGGATCGGGGTTACCCCGCCTTGTTGGACCTGTTTGCGCGCTACGACATTCCACTCACCTGCTTTATCGAAGGCTGGAGTGCGCGCCAATATCCTGATTACATCGAACGAATCATCAGACTCGGCCACGACATCGGCATGCACGGCTGGCAGCATGAGCGGTGGGCGGAATTGGCCGATACTGAAGTTCTTGAGCTGGCCACACGCGCCACCGACAGCATCCGTCAGGCGACCGGTGTGCAGCCACGCACCTTCCGCGCGCCGGGCGGCAAGTCGACCCCATACACAACAGACGTTCTGACGCAGCTTGGTTACACCATTGATGCCAGTTACACAGACAGCCATAAACCGGAACGGCTCAATGAGGCGCTGGTCAGCCTGCCCTACCCCTGGTCCGGCGTGGACGCAACCCACTGGCTATGGAACAGCCGCAGTGGTGCCGATACCGAACGCCGCTGGCGCGCCGCGCTCGACGAAGCCGCTGCAACGAATGGGCATTTCATCTTTATCTGGCATCAGCATGTAATGGGGATTGATCAAGAACGGCTCGAAGCCGGGGCGCGGACCCTGGAGTTCGTGCGCAACGATGACCGCTTCCGTATCGTGTCACTGGTAGCCTTGCGTGAAATTGCCATTCCCGGCTGAAACTTTATGCTTATCTCTGCAATCACTGAACGCCGTCTCAGCCCGCAACTTACCTGCCTCGATATTGAGAACGCCCATGCTGCGGCCAGCATTTCACTGTTGGGTGGCCAGGTGCTCTCCTTCAAACCGAAACACGATGCGCGTGAGCGGCTTTTCGTGAGCGAAAAAGCTGTGTGGGATGGCAACAAACCGGTGCGTGGCGGTATGCCCGTATGCTGGCCGTGGTTTGGTGCACACAAGCAAAGTGCGGCACATCCTGCACATGGCTTTGTCAGAACCCGGACGTGGACTTTGGTGAGCTGCGAAGATGGTGAGGGCCACACGCGGCTCGTGCTGGAAGCAAGTGATACTACGCATCCTGGCTTTGCCGGTACGGCAACACTCACACTTGAGATACTAGTAGGTCACGAACTCACGGTGAGACTGCACACACGCAACACCGGCAGCACAACCTGTCGCCTGACAATGGCCTTGCATACCTATTTCAGTGTCGTAGATGTGCGAACCTGTACGCTGCAGGGGCTTCAGGGCACTTATTCAGACAAGATCCGCAACTGGGCAATGCTGGAAACACCCGTGCCTTACCGCTTCAACGAAGAAACTGATCGCATCCATCTGCATGCAGCGCCGGAATTGGGGATTGTCGAATCACACGGAACAACAAAGATCCGTTCTGCAGGTCACGACAGCATCGTCGTGTGGAATCCCTGGACAACAGGCGTGGGCAATTTTGCAGATATGAGCGCTGAAGCCTGGACAAAAATGTTGTGCGTTGAAACGGCGGTAACGCAGGGACTGGAGCTGGTGCCCGGTACAACCCATACACTGACCCTGACTATAGAGTGAGTGAATGGCAGGGCAACCAAGTCAATCTGTAGCTTTGGGTTTCCCTGGTTTTTTGAAGTCGCGGGGCTTCTTGTCGAAGGGCTTCTTTTCGAAGGGCTTTTTCTCAAAAGACTTCTTCTCGAAAGGCTTCTTCCCGGACTCTTTCTTTTCGAAAGGTTTCTTTTCGTAGCTCTTTTTCTCGTAGCTCTTTTTGACCTGACCGGCGCCACCCTCGTAGCGTGAGATGTTCATCATCCGCTTCGCAACCCAGACTTTTTTCAAATGCTCGAATACTTCCGTTGGCATGCCCTCGGGCAAATCCACCAATGAAAAGTCGTCAAAGATCTGGATCTTGCCAATATGCTGGCTGTCGATGTCGGCTTCGTTGGCAATAGCGCCAACAATGTTGCCGGGTTTGACTTCATGATCATGCCCAGCCTCGATGCGGTAACGATCCATGCCGGCTTCTGGCGGCGCGAGCATGTCTGGCGTGAAAGTGCTACGCGGGCGAGTGGGCTTCGCAACTGCATCATCTTCTGAATCAGCGAGTTTTGGTTCAGTCCATTCTTTGCGCTCCCGGGCAGGTTTGCGCTCGCGGACTTCAGTGCTTTCAGTACGCTCCTTGCTGGCGCGCTCCTTGTATTCCCGGGGCTTGAACTCGCTACCTTCCGGCGTTTCCTTGTACTTGTCCTTGCTGACCGGCTTCGGCTTTTCAAGGAACAGTGGATTGTTGCCCTGCAATAATCGCGCAAGCGCTGCGGCGATTTCAACAGCAGGAACGTTGTGCTCCTGCTCATAGCGGGACACAAGGTCCTGGAACTGGTTCAGGCCGCCGTCGGCCAGCGTGTCAGTAATCTGCTGCATGAAACGCCCCATGCGCCGATCGTTGATCAGATCAGTAGACGGCAGTTCCATCAGTTCAATTTTCTTGCGTGTAGCCTTTTCGATTGACCCCAGCATGCGCTGCTCACGCGGAGCAACAAACAGAATCGCATCCCCTTCCCTGCCGGCGCGACCGGTACGGCCGATGCGGTGAATATAGGTTTCGACGTCGTAGGGAATGTCGTAGTTTACGACATGGGTTATACGATCAACGTCGAGGCCGCGGGCCGCAACGTCAGTGGCTACCAGAATATCCAGCTTGCCATTCTTGAGTTTTTCAATGGTTGTCTCGCGCAGCTGTTGTGACATATCACCATTGATCGCTGAGGAGGCGAAGCCGCGCGCGGACAACTTGTCTGACAATTCCACTGTGGAAGTTTTGGTGCGCACGAAGATCAGCATTGCGGTGAACGCTTCTGCTTCCAGAATACGGGTCAGCGCGTCGAGCTTGTTGATGCCGCGCACGGTCCAGTAGCGCTGGCGGATCAATTCAGCGGATGCGGCCTTCACTTCGATCGTGACATGTTCGGGATGGCGCAGGTGTTGGGTGGCAATTTTGCGGATCGGTGGCGGCATCGTCGCAGAGAACAGCGCGATCTGGCGTTCATTAGGTGCCTGTTCCAGCACCCACTGCACGTCGTCGATGAAACCCATGCGCAGCATTTCGTCAGCTTCGTCGAGCACGATGGTTTTCAGTCCGGACAAATCGAGTGTGCCGCGGCGCATATGATCCATCACGCGACCGGGTGTGCCCACCACAACGTGCGTGCCGCGCTTGAGGCCATTCAACTGGCCGCGGAAATCCTGACCACCATAAATGGGCAACACATTGAAACCGGGAATGAATGCAGCATAGGTCTGAAAGGCTTCGGCCACCTGAATGGCCAGTTCGCGGGTCGGCGCCAGTACCAGCACCTGCGGAGTTTTTTGTTTTAGATCGAGTTTGCTCAGTAGTGGTAAGGCAAATGCGGCGGTTTTTCCGGTTCCGGTCTGTGCCTGTCCAATTACGTCCTTGCCGGCCAGCAATAGCGGGATGGTTTTGGCCTGAATTGGCGACGGCCGCTCATAGCCGGTTTTTTCCAGGGCCTTGAACACTTCAGGACTGAGCTCCAGTTCGCTGAACGCAGTAATAGCAGGGGAATTCATGGGCGGGGGCTCTGGCGGAACGGGGCGCGCAGTATACACGCTTAGAGTGCCGGGCGCAGGTTTGAGTCCGGGGATTACAACTAGGCTTTGGGGTGTGCTTTGCGGGGGTTCTCGGGGGCTGGACACCCACTCGGGTTGAACGTGTTGCATGGCTTGAGATGGGAGGCCTGGCCGGGGATGCTTTTTTGCTCCGCCCGCCTGGCGGTCGACTTCGG
>CAMDML010000048.1 GCA_945902215.1 Klebsiella pneumoniae
TTCGTCAACCGCAACTTGGAACCCTACCGGGGCTACCACATATTTATGCGCACGTTGCCGGAGCTATTGAAACGCCGGCCAAACGCCAGGGTGCTGATCGTCGGCGCAGATGATGTGAGTTACGGCGCACGGCCTGAAGGCGGCAAGAAATGGAAAGACATTTTCGCAAGCGAGGTGCGGCCGCACATTAGCGATGCCGACTGGAGTCGGGTGCACTTTTTAGGGCACATTTCGTATCAGCTCTTCATCCCGCTGCTGCAACTGTCTACCGTGCACGTCTATCTGACGTATCCCTTCGTGCTGAGCTGGAGCCTGCTCGAAGCCATGAGCGTAGGTTGCGCTATTGTTGCCAGCCACACCCAGCCGCTGCGCGAGGCGATCCGCCACAACGACACCGGACGGCTGGTGGATTTCTTTGATGTGCCAGGACTTGTTAACGAGGTATGTGTCTTGCTGGACGACCCCACCGCGCGAGCAAAACTGGGGGCCAACGCTAGAGCGTTTGCGCAGGCCAACTACGACTTGAAGACCGTGTGTTTGCCGCGGCAGTTGGCATGGGTGCAGGGGTTACTAAAATAGGCATCACCCCAAAACAGAAGTTGGCCATGTTGGCCGGAATCTACTTTTAGCTTCGGTAAAAATGGGGGGATTGCCGGTAAAGCCAGCATGAACGAGGAAGTGTACAATCCGATTCTCGCTGGCGCCGGCCACCTTGCGTCGGCACAGGACGACGCGCAGATCGCGGCAGTCAGGCAACGTACCGCTACCCTGAACCGGCATCTGGCACTTAAGGTACGCAGCAGCAACGACATCGCCTTCTGGCCAGCCCGGTGCTGGGTGGTGGTTTCAACGTAGGCCGCTTCGCGCAACTGTTTTTGCGGGCAGTGGCGCAGGGCTTCAAAAGAGAAATTGAATGACAGACGTAAATCCCGTAAGTCTTGAACGCCACGGCAACCGTGCCTGGAACAAAACCTCAAACTTTGGCTGGGCGCGCCAAGAACAAGTGGTGACGGTGGCGTTGCAGGAAGCCACACATTTGATGATGGCGCTGCCGCTGGCATTTCTGAAACACGAGGGGCAATACCAGTTTCTTGCGCTACTGGGTTTGCAGCCGGGCGAGAACCTGTGGGTCCACGCAGATGGCCGCTGGATAGCGCCGCACGTGCCGGGCATCATGGTGCATTATCCTTTCCGTTTGCTGCGCGATACCGAAGGCCGTAATGTTCTGGGTGTCGATGAAGAGGGCTTGCTGCCGCCCGGCACAACGGACGGCAATCCCCTCTTCGACGAAGATGGCAAACCGGTTGCGGTACTGGCAACCGTTCTTGAGCAGTTGGCACAAGGCGAGCTGGAGCGGCAACAAGCACGCAAGATTGCCGGAATACTTGCCGAGCATGACTTGCTCGAACCCTGGGAGCTGCAGATCCAGCGTGAGAGCGGTATGCGCAAAATCGAAGGCCTGTACCGCGTCAACGAAAAAAAATTCAATGAGCTGCCGGCAGAAACTTTGGTGACTTTGCGCAGTACCGGCGCACTGCTGATGGTCTACAGTCAGTTATTGTCGATGCAACACATCCAGCAATTGGGCCGCTTGGCCGAAGCCTACGCTAAGGTCCGCCAACGCAACGAGCAAGCCCAAGCCGCCGCCCAGAATCCGGGCGGCGAACACGGGATCATTTCGTTTGCCAATTTGTGATCAATGATCTGATCAAAGGGGTCAGATCAAAGAGATCAAAGGGGTCAGAGTAATTTGATGTGGCAAGATGCTGTTTCTTGTACTAAGGTGAAATGACCAGCAACTTCTCGGAGAACGGATTCTCCCATGCCACGCACACCAAGATATTTCCTGCCCGGCATCCCGCTTCATGTAATTCAGCGAGGGAACAACAAGCAAGCTTGTTTCTTTGCTGAGCGGGATTTCGTCATCTATCTCGATAAGCTCAACGAATACAGCCGCAAATTCAGTGTGGCTATACACAGCTATGTCTTGATGACAAATCATGTGCATTTGTTACTGACGCCGGCTGATGCCTCCGGACCCAGCCAGATGTTGCAAGCTCTGGGACGCTACTATGTTCGTTACATCAATAGCGAGTATTCCCGCACAGGTACTTTATGGGAAGGGCGGTTCAAGGCGTCGCTGGTTGATTCGGATGCCTATTTTTTGGCCGTGAGTCGGTATGTTGAGCTCAATCCGGTACGAGCTTACATGGTGAGTCACCCGGCTGAATATCCCTGGTCCAGTTATCGGATGAATGCACTGGGGAAGAAGATTGCGCTGCTTTCGCCGCACCCCCTCTATCAGGCTTTGGGATGCAACGCACAGGATCGGCAGCATGCGTACCAGGCCTTGTTCGCCCACGACCTACCAGATATCACTATCGATGAGATTCGCGCAGCAGCGAACAAAGCGTGGGTTCTTGGCAATACACGATTCAAGCAGCAAATCGAAAAGCAGTTGGGCTATGAATTACCACCCTTCGCACGAGGGGGTGACAGAAGATCCGCGAGCATCAAGCCTGCCAGGATCAAATTACTCTGACCCCTTTGATACGGGTGCTATAATCGGCCGGAGTCACACGGGGAGCTTGGCGAGGTACACATCATGAAGCTGCACCACAAACTTATCCTTATTTCTTTGAGCCTGTTGCTGTCTTCTGTTGTGCAAGCCCAGGAACTCCGCTTGTTTGAAGAAGCGGAAAGTGATGCTACGCAACCCGGCGTTGCCATGGCACCGGAACAAGCCTTTGCCCAGGGCGGCGGACAGCCGGCGTATACCTTGCGCAGTGTCAGTCGCTTTGGCGACCAGTATCAGGCGACTCTGGTTAACCGCTCCGGCGGTACTACCACGGTACGCTGGCAGCAGGGCGAAACGTCGCCAGTGCTTAACTCCGGCGGCTTTGCTGTCGTCGCGGCTGGTGCCGCCTCAGTGTCTCTGCTGCATCCATCAGGCGATGCTTGCGTGAATGCAGCAGCGGTAGGCGTGGTGTGTTCCGCAGGGGATCGTTCCGAATTACGGCTGGTCGCGGCGGTGCCGTTGGCGAGCAATGGTGTGGCCGCGTTGCAAGCCACGGAGCAGGCGTTCGCCCAACAACAAGCGGGCAGCCCCTTCAACGACTCCATGGGCGCCAATCCCTTCGTTGATCCCGCCACCAACGGGCAGGCTGATCCCCAGGTATTCATCAACCCCTTCAGCGGCGAAGCAGAAGTGTTGCCGAACATTTCTGAGGAAGAGCGCGCGGGGCGCCAACAGCGGCAGGAAGCGCGTGCGGCGCGGCTGCGTCAGTTTGAAGACTCTGCAACGATCAATGACGCCGATGTTCCAGCGGGTATGCAGCGCGTCCGCACGCCGTTCGGCGACAGGCTGATGCCCATTCGCGAATGAGCGTCATGGAGCGTGAGCTGCTCACCATCTCGATTGTTACCTACCGTCTGGACGCCAGCATGTTTGTGCAGGCGCTCAGGCACTTGCATGTGGCCGTAAGCCATCTTGCGCAAAATAGAACCGCCACCGTGCGCCTCAGCATCATCGACAACGGCGCCGATGCCGACATGCTGCGGGAGCTGGTGAATCGCAGCGGTCTCGCGGATATGGCTGACATCATCAGCACCGGGCGCAACCTTGGCTACGGCAAGGCCCACAATCTGGCGATCACCACAACAACAGCCACCTATCATCTCGTGATGAATCCCGACGTGCTCGTTGCCGAGGACGCATTGGTGGCCGCCGTGAATTTTCTCGACGCCCATCCGCAAGTCGCGGCCTTGTCGCCACACGCTGTGAATGGCGCGGGCCGGCCAGCGTATTTGTGCAAGCGTTATCCTGCACTGCTCGATCTCGCCCTGCGCGGCTTTGCGCCCGGTACGCTGAAGCAGCGCTTTGGCGCAAGGTTGGACAGTTACGAGAATCGCGCTCTGGTTGCGCGTGAACAACCAGCCGAGGTGGACCTCATCAGCGGTTGCTTCATGTTCTGCAGAGCGCAGGCGCTGCAGCAGGCGGGCGGGTTTAATCCGGGGTACTTTCTGTATTTCGAGGATTTTTCGCTGTCGCTGGAATTGCGCAAGTGTGGCAGCCTGATGTACGTCCCTGTTTGCCGCATCGTGCACTATGGCGGCAACGCAGGAAAAAAGGGACTGCGGCATGTGCTGCATTTTATCGCGTCCGCCTTCCGCTTTTACAACCAGTACGGCTGGAAACTGCTTTAGTCCATGAAAGTACTGGTAACAGGCGCAATGGGATTTACTGGTCGGCAGCTCGTGCCGCAGCTGCTGGCTGCAGGCCACACGCTGCGCGCACTGGTGCGCACCCCGCAAGATATTCCCGGCGTTGAAAGCATCAGCGGCGCATTGCCTGACGCAACTCTGTGTCGCACCTTGTGTGCAGGCATGGATGCGGTTGTGCATCTGGCGGCCGTGGCGCATGTCAATGCAAGCGCAGAGCTGCTCAAGACCTGTAATCTTGATGCAACGCTGGAACTGGCAAGGGCAGCGAAGGCCCAAGGTGTGCGCAAGTTTGTATTCATGAGCAGCAGCAAGGCGCGGTATCCCGGGCATTCAGCCTATGCGCGTTACAAAGCCGCTGCGGAAACCGAACTGCGCAAACTGCACGAGGCAAAGGTGTTCGAGGTGGTGTGCTTGCGACCTGCGCTCATTTACGGGCGTGGCATGCAGGGCAATCTGCGCGGCTTGCTGCGCTTACTGACGCGGCCGTTTCTGCCGGTGTTTGTTGCCAGCAACAACAGTCTGGGCCTGATTTCTGTGCAGGATGTGGGCCGTGCAGTTGTGGTGGCACTGGCCACAGACACCCTGCCGGACCAGGTGTGGGAGCTGGCGGACGGCACCCATTACACGCTGACCGGACTCGTGCGGGATGTGCGTGCAACTCTGGGGCTGGCACCGCCGGCGCTGGTGTTGCCGCGCCCCTTGTTCTGGCTGCTAGCCGCGCTGGCAAGCCGGTTGACGCCGGTGCTCAAGACCAGTCTGTCGCTGAGCACCTACAACGCGCTGTTTGCAGAACACTACCGTCACGATTTGCAATTCAGCCTGCATACAGGTTTCGCGCCGCAGGATAGTTTGCGCGCCAGACTCACAGAATTACTGGAGAATATGCAGTGATGACAAGACACCATGCCCTCAGAGCGGTTTCGATCACGGCGCTGGTCCTGCTGCTGGCAGCCGGATTTGTGCGCGCCACCACGCTGCTGCAGCTCACCTTCAACGAACTGGTATCGGCATCAGAGCGGATCTTCACCGGGGTCGTCGTGGATGTGACAGTGACCACCGAAGGCGATCTGGTGTATTCCACCGTGCACTTCACGGTGGATGCCGTCATCAAGGGGGAGCTTGCAGACACTACCCTTGAGCGTACGCTCGAGTTGCGCTTTCTGGGCGGCACCAGCGCCGGCCTGCAAACGGAAGTGGTCGGACAATTCATTCCGGCCATCGGTGCGCACGGACTCTGGTTTGTCGATGACGCAGAGCGCGACCTCGTCAATCCGCTCACCGGCTGGAGTCAGGGCTATTTCCCGTTTGTGGAAACGGCGGACGGTTCGCGTTGGTTGGATCTCAGGGACCATCCCGACTATGGCCTGTTGCAGGAAAACCCCGATCCGCTCGCGGGCAAGATGCGGGATTTGAATTTCACGCGTGCGCAGATTGCGGAAAAATATCCGGAACGTTTGCGCTTTCCGCTGGACGATTTCATCGTGGCGATCAATGCCGTGATGGCGGAACAAGGAGAATAGGCGTGCGCGCATTCGGGCCCCGGCTCACAGCTCTGGTGTTGACCGCAATTGCAGGGACTGGCGCGCTGGCATTTTCGTTCACTGGCCCACGCTGGCTGGATCCTCGCACCACCTTCCATATTGGCCTCAGCGGCACGGCACCGGCTGGCGGCAGTTGGTCCGCCACGCTGCGCGATGCCATGACGCAGTGGACGCAGAGCACTGCGTTTACCTTTGTTACCGACACCACCTATATCGATCCTTGCGCCGGCTTGCAGCGCAGCAACAGCGGCACCGGTTCACCGGATGGTAATGGCGACGGCCGCAACAGCGCCGACTTTCGCACCACCGTGTGCGGCAACAGCTTCGGCTCCGGCGTGCTGGCGATTACGCTGAACATGTCTGAGACCGGTGCGCTGGGTTTTCGGGAACTGATCCAGACCGATATCGTATTCAACAGCAATTACCAATGGGACGTATATGACGGCCCGCAGCAGAGCCGTATCGATTTTCGCCGCGTCGCATTGCATGAGCTGGGTCATGCGCTGGGGCTGGACCACGAGTCGACACAAGCGTCAATCATGGCGCCCAAGTTTGGCAACCTGTCCACGCTGCAAACCGACGACATTGCCGGCGCGAATGCCTTGTATGGTGGCAGCGGCTCTTGCCTGGTCCGCGAACTGGGACCCAGTGTCATGTTCAGGGACCGCCTCGCCGCAGGTGACTGCCGGGTGCGCGATTTGTTAGGGGGCTCGGACGACACCAGTTTTGTGGATGTGTATCGCCTCCGGCTCACACGCGATACGGATCTCGACATCGTGATGCGCTCGACCGAACTCGATGCGGTGCTGATTCTGGCCGACGCCAAACTGGGTGGCATCGAGATTCATGATGATTTCAATGGTGGGTGTGACGCCCATATCCACAAACGGCTGCCGGCAGGGGAGTACCGGATTCTGGCCAATACCTATCAGGCGCCGCAGAAATGTACCGGCAATACCGGTGGCTACAGCCTCACGATTTCCGATTCTGGGCTGCCGCAGTTGGGGGCGGTCAAGAATGCGGCCGGCGGTACCGAGATTGCGAATACGGTGATCACGGGCGGTGCAACCGCCAATGCCGGCGCAAGTTTTGATGCGACGTTTACCGCAAACCAGGCGATCGACGTGCTGGGCTTGATCGTGCCGGACCCGCAGCATGTTGGGCGCGTGGGTCATCTGTATGTGCTGGCGGCGTTGGGTGATGGCCGGCAGTTCATGCTTAACAGCAGCAGGCGCTTCGTGCCTTTCGTGGGCGGCTTGTCCAATCTGGTGCCAATGCGGAGCGGAGCACTTGCCGCCAAGGAGCTGGTTTCCGTGATTTCCGGCCTGAAGGGCACCACCTCCGGCCTGGCTGGCCAAACCATAACGGTCTATCTCGGCTATGCACTGGACAGTAACCCGCAGGAAGTCTGGTACGGCAGCAGCCCGCTCCGCTTCACCATCAAGCCCTGACCGGGTCTGTCCCGGCACCCCCCGTTCCCTCTATAATGCAGCCCGCTCCACGCCCGGTCGTCCTGTCAAAGAGGTAGATGTTGTGTTCAAGAATCAAGCCCTTACGGTTGGCAAAACCCTTCTGGTTCTGCTGGCACTGCTGTCCGCCGGCTTCGTGTCTGCTGCCGTGGAAGATGAAGTCCGCGCGCGCATCCAGCCCTATGGCGATGTTTGTGTAATGGGCGAGGCCTGTGCTGCCGCTGTGAGCAGTGTCGCCACTGCCGCCGCCGGCCCCAAACAACCCGATCAGGTGTACCAGACCTACTGTTTTGCCTGCCACGCCACTGGCGTTAACAATGCGCCAATCCGCGGGGATGCCGTCGTTTGGGCTCCGCGTATCGCAAAGGGCATGGCTGCCTTGTATGAAAATGCGATCAATGGTTACAACAACGGCGCCATGCCGGTGAAAGGCTTGTGCATGGACTGCACGCCCGAAGAAATTCAGGCCACGGTTGACCTCATGGTGCAGGACAGCCAGTAACTAGCCATTTAATTAGTCGAACAGGCTTTTCAGGCGCGCCAGAGCTTCTTTTCCGCGCTCTTCTGACTTTTCTGGCGTCATGTCGCTGGGGCGGCCTTCCCACTCCAGCAACTCCTGTGGCAATTCGCCCAGGAAGCGACTTGGAGTCATTTCCAGAATTTCCCCGTACTGTTTGCGCTGCCGCGTGAGGGTGAAGGTCAGTACTCGCTGCGCACGGGTAATGCCGACGTAAGCGAGACGGCGCTCTTCCTCGATGTCACCGCTCTCGATGCTGTTGCGGTGCGGCAACAGCTCCTCTTCCATGCCCATGATGAACACGAAGGGAAATTCCAAGCCTTTTGCGGCGTGCAGCGTCATCAATTGCACGCGGTTGGATTCTTCTTCCTGATCCTGTTGTTCGAGCATGTCGCGCAGGATCAGCTTGTTGATGGCGGCTTCCAGGTCTTCATCCTCGCCATTGGTTTTTGCCTTGGCGATGCTTTTTTCAAGCGCGGCGGTCAATGTCATGACGTTGGCGATGGCGCGGTCGGCCGCAGTGGGTGTAGCACTCTGCTGCCGCAGCCACTCGTCGTAGTTGATGTCGTTGATCAATTCGTGAATTAGTTGCACACCGCCGCCGCGCTCAATCAGCTCGCGCTTGCGCTCTAGCCACTGGGAAAACTCCCGCAGCTTTTCCAGTTGTCCGTCCTGCATATGTTCGCGCAAGCCCACATGCCCGCACGCCGCAAGCAGATTCACCCCGGCACCATTCGCGTAAGTGCCCAGTGCTTCGAGAATGGCCGGGCCGATCTTGCGGCGCGGTGTGTTGATGCAGCGCAAGAAAGCATTGTCGTCATCAGGGTTGATCAACAGGCGCATGTAGGCCATCAGATCTTTGATCTCGGTGCGCGCGAAAAACGAGGTACCGCCGGTCAGCACATACGGCACCTGATGCGCCTGCAACTGGATTTCGAGCAGCCGCGCCTGATGGTTGCCGCGGTACAGCACCGCAAAATCCTTGAACTTGAGCTGCTTGTGCACGCACAAGAGCAGTATGTCGGTAGCAATGCGCTCGACCTCCGCCTCCTCGTTGCCCAGCATCAGCACGCGGATCGGATCGCCCTTGCCGTATTCGCTCCACAATGATTTTTCGAATACGTGCGAGTTGTTTGCGATCAAGGCGTTCGCCGCGGCCAGAATGGTGTTGGTGGAGCGGTAGTTCTGTTCCAGCTTGATGATTTTCAGGTTCGTATAATCCACCTGCAACTGCTGCATGTTTTCCGGGCGTGCGCCGCGCCAGGAATAAATCGACTGGTCATCGTCGCCGACGACTGTAAGACAAGTGCGGTCGCCGATCAGCTGCTTCACCAGGTCATACTGCATGTTGTTGGTGTCCTGGTATTCGTCCACCAGCAGATACCGGATTTGGCGCTGCCATTTTTGCAGCACCTCGGGATGCGTCTGGAACAGCCGCGCGGGCAGCATGATGAGGTCGTCGAAATCCACCGCATTGAAGGCTTTCAGATTGCGCTGGTAGCTCTCGTACAGTTTTGCGGCGAGTGCTTCGTCCGGGGTGGCGGCAAGCGTAAGTGCCTGCGCCGGCGTGATGAACTGGTTCTTCCAACTGGAAATCAGTGTGACTACTGTGCGGATCTGTTCATCGGCGGCATCGCCGTCGCGGAACATCAGTTCTTTCAGCAGCGACTGGCAGTCCTGCTCGTCGAAGATCGTGAAGGTGCTCTTGAGGCCGAGCTGGGCACACTCGCGGCGGATGATGGTGAGACCCAATTGGTGAAAGGTAGACACCACCAGTCCACGCGTGTTGGTGCCCTTTAATAATTGATTCACGCGTTCGCGCATCTCGCGTGCAGCCTTGTTGGTAAAGGTCACAGCAGCGATGTTGTGCGGTTTCATGCCGCACTCGGTAATCAGCCACGCGATTTTTTGGGTGATCACACTGGTCTTGCCGCTGCCCGCACCGGCGAGCACCAACAGCGGACTGTCGATGTAACGGACGGCGGCGAGTTGGCGGGAATTCAGGGATTTCATGCGGAATTACTGCGTTTCGAGAGGCGGCATAATACCCGAAGTGCCTCAATTAAAGTGGAAGAAAACCCGAACCTGGACTAAAAAGAAAGGACCGAATCAGACTGACGCACAGGGAAGTCGCATGTCGCTGGCCATTGTCCACTCACGGGCCACGCTCGGGATTGAAGCGCCGCTTGTTACGGTTGAGGTGCATCTGTCTGGCGGACTGCCGGCGTTCACTATCGTCGGCCTGCCGGAAACCGTGGTGAAGGAAAGTCGCGAACGGGTGCGCAGCGCGATCCTCACTTCGCAGCTTGAATTTCCGCAGCGCCGCATCACGGTCAATCTCGCGCCCGCCGACTTGCCCAAGACCGGCGGGCGTTTCGATCTGGCGATTGCCATTGGCATTCTTGCCGCGTCGGGGCAGATCGAAACACAGCGTCTGGAACAAACAATCTTCCTCGGTGAGCTGGCCTTGTCGGGCGCAGTGCGGCGCGTGAACGGCATTCTGCCGGGCTTGCTGGCGAGCCAGAAGGAACGGCGCCGCTGCATTATTCCTGCGGACAACGAAGCCGAGGCAGGCTTATTGCCGGAAGCCGACATCGCGCTCTGCAGCCATTTGCTGGAGCTGTTGCAGCATTTCCGCGACCAGAGCGCATTAAAAAAACCCGCTGCGGTTGAGTCGGTGCGCGCGCAGCACATGTTCGATTTCAGTGACGTGATTGGCCAGGACAGCGCCAAGCGCGCCCTGATCATCGCCGCTGCCGGCGGCCACAACGTATTGCTGCGTGGACCTCCCGGCACCGGCAAGACCATGCTCGCCAGCCGACTTGTTACTATTCTTCCGCCGCTGACACATGAGCAGGCGATGGAAGTAGCGGCGATCCAATCCATATCAGGCGCCGGCTTCACACCGCACGCGTGGTTGCAACCGCCGTTTCGCGCGCCGCATCACACCTGTTCCGCAATCGCACTGGTGGGTGGCGGCAGCACCTTGCACACTGGCGAGATCAGTCTCGCGCATCACGGCGTGCTGTTCCTCGATGAGCTGCCTGAATTCAGCCCCAAGGCGTTGGAAGTGCTGCGTGAACCCATGGAAGCCGGGCATGTGCAAATCGCACGCGCCAAATATCAAGTGCGACTGCCCGCGAGTTTTCAATTGGTTGCGGCCTGCAATCCCTGCCCTTGTGGTTATCACGGCGACAGTCAGCGTGCATGCCGCTGCACCGAAGAACGCGTAAAGCAGTATCGGCAGCGAGTGTCGGGTCCGCTGCTCGACCGCATTGATCTGCTGGTGTCGGTGCCGCGCATGAATGACGTCGAGAGAAAAACTTTGTTGCAACAAAAACGTCCTGCTGGCCCTAACAGCGACAGTCTCCGTGCGCAGGTGCTTGCCTGTCGCCAGCTTCAGTGGGCCCGCCATGGGCGGTGCAATGCCAAGCTCGAACAACAGCAGGTGCAAGCGGTCTGCGCTCTCACCAGTCAGGACACGAAATTGCTGAATGACGCGATGACCCGCCTGCAGCTCTCCGCCCGCGCCACGTTCCGCATTCTCAAGATCGCCCGCACCATTGCCGATCTGGCCGAAGCCGAGCGCATCAGCACGCCGCACCTGCTGGAGGCTATTAACTACCGGCGTTTGGACATGGGCTAAACCCAGGAGTAGTAAATGTTGCACATAGATACCAGAGCGGCTAAAGTAAGGAGTCCTTACTTCCTTACTTGGAGGAAAGCCATGCGAGCTCTCGCCAAAATTACCGCGAAAGGCCAGACCACCATCCCGCGCGAAATCCGACAGGTCTTGAAAGTCGGGCCCGGCGACACCTTGCTTTGGGAGTTGGGTGCCCAAGGCGAAGTGGTCGTTCGGCGGGTCCAGCCGATGGATGTTGCTTACCTGGGTGCGCTGGAAGGAACGCTCAGTGAGTGGAGCGGCGCCGCCGATGAGGAGGCGTATCGTGACTTATAAGAAATTCGATGTAGTGCGGGTTCCCTTCCCGTTCACTGACCAGGACAGCAGCAAGAACCGGCCAGCGCTGGTGCTTTCGAATACCAAAGCCTTCAATACCCCGGCCGGGCATTCGGTGATGGCCATGATTACCTCAGCCAACAACAGTGCATGGCCACTGGATCATCGGATTGAGGATCTCAAAACCGCTGGCCTGGGCGCCGAGTCTGTCGTGAGATACAAATTATTCACTTTGGATCATCGGCTGGTGCGCGGCGTGATCGGCAAATTGGGCGCTGGCGATCAGGCCGCCTTGCGCACAACGCTGCACAAACTGCTTGAGGAATGAGAGGGGCAAAGCAGCGTTTAATTCTTGGCGTTCTTTTCCAACGTGGCCATCTTCTGTTCGAGGGCGGCGATCTGCGCCCGGGCCTGCTCCAGCAGGCGGGTCTGGGCGCCAAATTCTTCCTTCGTCACCACATTCAGTTTGGCCAGACTGCCCTGCAGAAGTTTGTACATCTCCTGTTCCACCTTATGCCGGGCGGCGTCGGCGGCCGGGAACAGTCCTGCAGCGCGAGCGCTGAGTTTTTGCAGAAAATCATTGTCGATCATGCGGACTCCAGTACCAGGTTTGTGGTCAGTTAAGCGGCCGGCCTGCGCTTGAGGCTGGTGGCTTTGTTCCGGGAAGGGGCAGTATACTCGCCCAGCCAACCCGGGAGCGCCTTGCCGCCCCATCTGGGCGAAAACCGGGCAAAACGAGGATAAGAACGATGAAAATGATCACGGCCGTAATCAAACCTTTCAAACTGGACGATGTGCGCGAAGCCTTGTCGAACATTGGCGTTCAGGGCATTACGGTTACGGAGGTCAAAGGGTTTGGGCGGCAGAAGGGGCATACCGAGCTGTATCGCGGTGCCGAGTATGTGGTCGATTTTCTGCCGAAGATCCGCCTGGAAATTGCCGCCGACGATGGCATGGTGGAGCGCATTATTGAAACGCTGATCAAAGCCGCCGCCACGGGCAAGATTGGGGATGGCAAGATCTTTGTACACAACCTGGAACAAGTTATCCGCATCCGCACGGGCGAATCCGGCCCCGACGCAATTTGAAGCCTGCCGCGAGAACGCGGCAACTTATCCCCGCAAGCGCCGCTAGCGGTCTCCCCATAAATATTGCAACACCGACAGCGCCGCCACCGGCGCTGTTTCCGTTCTGAGCACCCGCTTCCCGAGCGCAATTCCCTTGAAGCCGGATTCGAGAGCGAGCTTGATTTCAGCCGGGGAGAGTCCGCCTTCCGGGCCAATCAACAAGGCCACTCCGCCCTCGGGGCGCTGGTCGCCAAGGGTGGCCGTTTGCGCGTGATCAAACAGCAAACACAATTCTGCCGGGGACGACTTTATCCACGCGGCCAGCGGCTGCGGTGCCAGCACTTCAGGAATGCGCACACGGCCGCTCTGTTCACACGCACTGATGGCGATCTGCTGCCAGTGTTCCTGACGCTTTTCCTTCCGCTCCTCGTTTAGCCGCACTTCGCAATGCTCGGTGAACAGTGGCGCAATCACACTCACACCCAGTTCAGTACTTTTCTGGATGGCATAGTCCATGCGTTCACCGCGCGAGATACCGAGGCCGAGTACGGTACGCAAGGCGGATTCAACGGGAGGTGTGGTCTGCGCACCCACGAGCAGTGTGCAGGTTTTCTTGTCGACTTGTGTCAGCGTGGCGGCGTATTCATGCCCGTCGCCATTAAACAAAGTCAGCGCGGCACCGCCGCCGAGCCGCAGTACCTTGCCGATGTAATGGGCAGTCTGGCCGTCCAGCACTACATCAGAGTTGGTAGCCAGCAGGCTGTTGCAATAAATCCTGGAAATACGCATGCGGTTCTTGGAAGAAATGAAAACGTGAGGATAACCGCAGAGGCTCCCAGCGGACAATGTTATGATTCGCGCAGCACCGTACAACTTATCCTACAACACGGAATACCAAGATGAACAAGTTGGTCTACCCCCTTGTTACGCTGGCCGGATTTGCTGCGATCTTGTTGTTGTTGGCGACCGGCGTGGGCTACCAGAAGGGCGCGTTTGATCTGGCGCAGGCCTTCAGTCTGCTGCGCATCGGCGCCTTGGTCGGCATTATTGGTGCGGGCTTTGCCATCTTCTTCATCCTGTGGCAGCGGCCGCAGGGTTTGAATCTGGTGTTCATTTTCTTGTCGGCGCTGCTCGGCATTGTGGCCTTTTACATGCCCTACAAGCAGTTGCTGTTGGCGCAGCAGTTGCCCGCCATTCACGATATCACCACCGACACGGACAATCCGCCTGCCTTCGTTGCGATGGCGCGCGTGCGGGTTGCCTCACCCAATCCGATAGCATACGACGGGCCGGAAACGGCTGTGCAACAGCGCCGTGCGTATCCCGATATTCGTACGAGCATCATCCCGCACAGCACGGATGAAGTATTCGCAGAGGCAATGCAAGTGATCGAAGTGCTGGGCTGGAGTTTTGCGGAAGCGAATCTGCAACAGGGACGCATCGAAGCCACCGTAACTTCACGCTGGTTTGGTCTCAAGGATGATGTGGTGATCAGGCTCGCGCCAGCCGCCCCGGACAGCACCGTGTTCGATATGCGCAGCAAGTCACGCGTGGGTATTACCGATGTTGGCTCCAACGCGCAGCACATTCGCGATTTCACCGCCGCGCTTAACGCGCGCCTGCAATAACGCTTGTATCAGCGGATATGGCCAAGCTTGTCGCGCTTGGTGGCGAGATAGGATTGGTTGTGTGAATTTTCGCCGGTGATCAGCGGCTGCCTTTCCACCACGTCGATACCCAATGCCTGCAGTGCAGCAACCTTGTTTGGGTTGTTTGTCATCAACCGTATTTTGTTGATGCCGAAGCAACTGAACATGTTGCGACACATGCCGTAGTCACGCGCATCAGGCTCAAAGCCCAGTTCAATGTTGGCTTCCACCGTGTCGGCGCCCCGGTCCTGCAAACCGTACGCGCGAATTTTGTTGCCCAAGCCGATGTTGCGGCCTTCCTGCCGTAAATAAAAAATCACGCCACTGCCTTGTTCCGCAATCCGGCGCATGCTTTCGCTCAGTTGCGAGCCACAGTCACAACGCAGGCTGAACAGGGCGTCGCCGGTCAGGCATTCGGAATGTACGCGACACAGCACCGGCTGGGTTTGGTCGATCTGCCCGAACACAAGTGCCAGATGTTCCTTGCCGGTGGCCTGTTCCGCGAACACATGGACGCCGAATTCGCCGTAGCGAGTCGGAAGTTTTGCAGAGCCTGCCAGTGAAACGCTCACGATCAGAAAGCCTGGGACATCGGGGAAAAAGGGGCTGCACTTTACCAGAAAGGGCATAATGCCGGGTATGCAAGAACCTCAACATTATGACGTGATTATCGTGGGCGGGGGCATGGTGGGCCTCGCCATGGCGCTGGCCTTGATTCCGACGGGGCTGCGTTTGGCGCTGCTTGATCCGCAGCCCTTGCCGCCGCCGCCAGAGTCTCTGCGGAAGAGTTTGAGCCAGCCCGAGTTTGATCCCCGTGTGAGCGCGCTGACTCCAGCCAGCCAGGCACTGCTGGAAGCGCTGGGGGTGTGGCAAACACTGGCAGGGTTGCGGCTGTGTCCCTACACCGACATGCAGGTATGGGATGCCGATGGCACCGGGTCCATTCATTTCGCGGCCGCCGAACTGCACCAGCCTTGTTTGGGCTACATCATCGAAAACAGTTGCGTGAGCGCAGTCCTCGCGGAGGCGGTGCAGGCCTCTGGCAAGGTGCAAATCGTGCGCGACAGTCTCGCCAACTACAGCGCGCAGTCCGGCAGGCAATTTGCCACACTCACCAGCGGCACCGAGCTGACCTGTAAACTGTTGATCGGTGCAGACGGCGGCAATTCTCATGTGCGCACGCTAGCCGGCATTGCCACAAAAGAGTGGGACACCGGGCATCGCGCGCTTGTGACCACGGTAAAAACCGCGCAAAACCACCGCCACACCGCATGGCAGCGTTTCATGCAAACCGGACCACTGGCGTTTTTGCCGCTGCATTTGCCGGGCGGCGCAGCACAGCAGTATTCCTCGATCGTGTGGTCCTGTGTGCCTGAACTCGCTGCTGAGCTGCTTGCGCTCGACGACACCCGCTTCGCACACCGCCTCGAAGTGGCTTTCGAAAGTCGGCTGGGCTCGATTGAAACCGTGGCGCCGCGTCACGCTTTTCCCCTCTGGCAGAAACATGCGAGAGACTATGTACAACAAGGCTTGGCACTGATCGGCGATGCCGCGCACACCATTCATCCGCTGGCCGGGCAGGGCGTGAACCTCGGTTTGGCGGATGTGAAGAGTCTGGCCGGAGCGTTGATCCGCGCAGTAGCTCGCGGCGAAGACGTTGCGTCTGAACAGGTGCTGAGCCGGTACCAGCGCGAACGCAAGGCAGCCAACCTCGGCATGCTGCTGGTTATGGAAGGGTTCAAACGGGCTTTCGGCAGCGACGACCTCCACCTGAGATGGTTGCGCAACGTAGGCTTGAAGACGGCGGACACCCTGGCCCCGCTCAAGCACGCGGTCATGAAGGGCGCCATGGGCTTGTAGTTACAAATGATAATGATTATCATCTACGCCCCTGTTTGGAATGCTGCCATGACCCTCCGTATTGCCCTTACCGGACTGTTGTTGAGCCTGCTGGCCGCCTGTAGTGGTGACAGCCCGGCTCCGGCATCCGAGGTTTCCGCCCCGGAAGCCGTGTCCGCAGCCGCTGTGACCGGCCCGGTCGTGGTCTATTCCTCCCGCCAGGAACACCTGATCAAACCCTTGTTCGACCGCTTCACGGCTGAGACCGGCATTGACGTGCAGTTCCAGACCGCCGAGGAAGGTCCGCTGATCGCACGCCTGCAGGCCGAAGGCGAGGCCACCTTTGCTGATGTGCTGTACACCGTCGATGCCGGCAACCTGTGGCTGGCCGCCGACCGGGGCCTGTTGCGGCCCTTGCAGTCGGCGCTATTGGAGCAGGACATCCCGGCGCATTTGCGCGACCCGCAGGGCCGCTGGTTCGGCTTGTCGGTGCGCGCACGCACACTTGCCTATTCAACCGAGCGTGTCGATCCGGCAACGCTCTCTACCTACGAAGACCTGGCCGATCCGAAGTGGCAGGGCAAGTTGTGCCTGCGCACCTCGAAGAAGGTTTACAACATGTCGCTGGTCGCCACCCTCATTGCGCGGCTGGGAGAAGCAGCAGCCGAAAATGTTGTGCGCGGATGGGTCGCCAATCTGGCCGCACCGGTATTCAGCAGCGACACGCTGGTGATCGACGCGATCGCTGCCGGGCAATGCGATGTCGGCATTGTGAATACCTATTACCTTGGCCAAGCGCAGCAACTGAATCCGCAAATTCCGGTCGCGCTGTTCTGGGCCAATCAGCAAAGCTCCGGTGTGCATGTGAACGTGTCGGGTGCGGGCATCACGACTCACGCAAAAAATCCGGCAGGTGCGCAGCGCTTGCTCGAATGGCTATCCACTGCCGAGCCGCAGTTGATGTTCTCGGAACTCAATCTCGAATACCCCGCCAATACAGAGGTCGCACCAGTAGCGCTCGTGCAGAGCTGGGGCACTTTCACGCCGGATACCATCAATGTTGAAACCGCCGGCCGTTTGCAGGCGGATGCGGTCAAGTTGATGGACCGTGCCGACTATCGCTGATTTCCCGTGAACCCATCGGCGCGCCTGGAATTTCCTCCGCACCTTGCGCTCCGTCCCGATTACCTCGTCTGGAAATGTGTTGGCTGCGTCCTCGCGCTCTTGGTCAGCCTGCCTCTGCTGTTGATCTTCGCGCAATGGAGCACGTTCGGCTCCGGCGAGCAGGACATCTGGCAGCATCTGCTCGATACCAAACTCGACCGGCTCGCCGTGAACACCGTAGTGCTGCTGCTTGGTGTTGGTGCTGGCGTCAGTGTGCTGGGAGTTTCTCTCGCATGGCTGGTCAGCCTGTGTGAATTTCCCGGCCGTCGCCTGTTTGAATGGGCGCTGATGTTGCCGCTGGCGATCCCCGGCTACGTGATGGCCTTCGTGTTTCTCGGCACCTTCAATTACGCCGGACCGGTGCAGACAGCCTTGCGCGCCAGCTTCGGTACCGATGTGTGGTTTCCCGACATGCAGGGTGTGGGCGCGGTGACGCTGGTGTTCACGCTGGTGTTGTATCCCTATGTGTACATGCTGGCGCGCGTCGCGTTTCTTGCACAAGGCCGCAACTTGATGGATGCAGCACGAATCCTCGGCTTGCGCCCCGGCACGGCATTTCTGCGCGTGGCGCTGCCAGTAGCACGGCCGGCGATTGCAGCAGGCGTCGCGCTCGCGCTGATGGAAACGCTGGCGGATTTCGGCGCGGTGGCGGTGTTCAACTTTGATACTTTCACCACCGCGATCTACAGCGCGTGGTATGGACTCTTCAATCTCACCGTTGCCGCGCAACTGGCCTCGCTGCTGTTGCTCTTTGTGGCAGTGGCGCTAGCGCTTGAACAATACGGTCGCCGCGAGGCCCGGCATACACAGGATGGCAAGCCTCGGCAGCAACCCGGCTATGCGTTAAGCGGTGCGCGCGCGGCGGGGGCTTGGTTGTTATGCACTGTTGTGCTGGGTCTCGCTTTCGTGCTGCCGCTGGTCCAGTTGCTGCTTTGGGTATTGCGCGCACCCGAAGGCGATGGGCTTGATGCACGCTATCTGCAATTTCTGGGGCATTCGCTCGGCCTCGGCGGCGGTGCCGCACTGGTAACTGTCGCACTCGCATTGATACTGGCGATGGTCAGCCGCCTGCCTGGCAGTGGCGGGATGCGGCGCTGGCAGAGACTGTCTGTTCGTATCGCAACACTCGGCTACGCACTGCCGGGATCCGTGCTCGCCGTCGGCATCATGCTGCTATTCATCAGCGTCGATCGCGAACTCGCCACGCTGTTTGCGCTCGGCCCCTTCATGGTGGGCAGTCTGTTCGCACTGGTACTCGCCTACGTGATCCGCTTCCTTGCCGTGGCGCACGCGCCCATTGATTCCGGATTGCAGGGCATCAAACCGGCGGTGATCGAGGCTGCGCGCAGTCTGGGCGCTGCGCCATCCAGGATTTTGCGTGACGTGTATGTGCCACTGCTGAGGCCCGGACTTGTCACCGCGCTGCTCCTGGTGTTCGTCGATGTGATGAAAGAAATGCCCGCCACCCTGATCCTGCGTCCCTTCGGCTGGGACACCCTTGCGGTGCGCATCTACCAGATGACCGCTGAAGGCCAGTGGGAGCGCGCTGCGCTGCCCGCACTGACTTTGCTGCTGGCCGGCCTCATGCCGGTGATTTTGCTGGTAAAACAGTCACGGCGCAGCACCGCCCCCTGAGTTTGCCAGACCTCCCTGTGCGCCTTGCACGATGTCCGGCTCTTCCCTATGATGCGGGACAAGTCGATTTTTAGTTGGGCGTTTCCGCCGTGATAGATAGCGATGGGTTCAGGCCCAATGTCGGTCTCATTATTTTCAATGACGCAGGCAAATTATTGTGGGCCAAGCGCTTCGGGCAGGATGCCTGGCAGTTTCCGCAAGGCGGTATTCAGCGCCATGAAAAACCCGAAACTGCCGCGCTCAGGGAACTTCGCGAAGAAGTCGGGCTCGAAGCTGGCGATGTTGAAATTGTTGCGAGCACAGACAGGTGGCTGCGCTACAGGCTGCCGGAGCATCTGATACGGCAGCGCTCGTTCCCGGTCTGCATCGGCCAAAAACAACGCTGGTTCCTGCTGCGTATGCTGGGCGACATCACCCGGATCCGTTTCGATCTGGGTGATAAGCAGGAATTCGATGATATCCGCTGGATCGACTACTGGGAGCCCGCCGAACAGGTGGTGGCCTTCAAGCGCAACGTCTACCGCAGGGCGCTTGAGGAGCTGCGCCAGCCCTACACCCAGGCGCTGGATCAAATACCAAAAAGCCCCTAATAGCTCGCAATAAAGAGAAACGGCCCATCACCATGCTGGACACGCTCCGCAGCATTATCCAGGAAGTGAACGGGGCCGCGGATCTCACGGCCACGCTCAACATCATTGTGCGGCGCGTGCAGAACGCGATGGGCACGCGCGTCTGTTCCGTCTATCTCCTCGACAAGAATCTGGGCCGCTACGTGCTGATGGCCACCAAGGGCCTGGACGCCGGTGCCGTTGGCAAGGCCAGTCTGGCGCCGGAAGAAGGCCTTGTTGGTCTTGTCGCGCAACGTGCGGAACCGGTGAACCTCGAACAGGCGCGCTATCACCCGCGCTATGTCTACATTCCCGAAACGAAAGAAGAAGAATTCGAATCCTTCCTGGGCGTGCCGGTGATTCACCACGGCGCTGTGCTTGGTGTACTCGTTGTGCAGCAAAGTGAAAGCCGCTCTTTCAGCACCGAGGACGAAGCGTTTCTGATCACGCTGTCGGCGCAACTCGCGGGTGTCATCGCCAACGCTGAAGCACGCGGCGCAGTCGGCGGTCTCAGTCCCGCCGGCATCAAGACCCAGGATTCAATTTTCGAAGGCGTGCCCGGCGCACCCGGTGTGGTCATCGCGCGTGCGGTCACCGTGTTTCCACCGGCCGATCTGTCCGCCATTCCAAAACGCCTCTGTGCCGACATCAAAGCCGAAATCAATTTCTTCAACACCTGTCTCGAAGCGGTGCGCAGGGACATCAGCGAACTGAAGATGAAGATCAAGAGCCAGTTGCGTCCCGAAGAGCGCGAACTGTTCGATGCCTATCTGCACATGCTCAGCGACAACGCGCTGGGTGCCGAAGTGGTCGCCCTGATCAAGGAAGGCAACTGGGCGCAGGGCGCGCTGGCGCAAGTGGCGCTGTTACATGTCAGCAACATGGAGCGTATCGGCGACGATTACCTGCGCGAGCGCGCCACCGACATCAAGGATTTGTGCAGTCGTGTGTTGTTCTATCTGCAGGAACAGCAGAAGCGCACCTATATGTATCCTGACCGCTGCATCCTGGTCAGTGAAGAGTTGTCGGCGGCAATGCTGGCGGAAGTGCCGAAAGAAAATCTGGTCGGCGTGGTGTCAGCGAAAGGCTCGGTGCATGCGCATGTGGCAATTCTCGCCAGAGCGATGGGCCTGCCGGCCGTAATGGGTGTTGCCGACCTGCCTTTCGCTGAGCTCGATGGCAAGGAGCTGATACTCGACGGCTACAACGGCCGCGTGTACAGCAACCCCTCCGATGCCCTGCGCGAGCGGTATCACGAAATTGAGCGCGAGGAAGTGCAGCTCAGCGAAGGACTTGAGTCCATCAAGGATCTTCCCTGCGAAACCCGCGATGGTTACCGCGTGCAGTTGTGGGTCAATACCGGCCTGATTACCGACGTGCTGCGCTCACGCGAGCGCGGCGCCGAGGGTATCGGCCTGTTCCGCACCGAAGTGCCATTCATGCTGCGCGACAGCTTTCCCACCGAAGGCGAGCAAGCTGAAATCTACCGCGAGCAGCTTGTCGCCTTCCATCCAAAGATGGTGACGATGCGCACGCTCGACATCGGCGGCGACAAACCGCTGCCGTATTTCCCCATCAAAGAGGACAACCCCTTTCTTGGCTGGCGCGGCATCCGCGTGAGCATGGATCACCCTGAACTCTTTCTCGGCCAGGTGCGCGCGATGATGCGTGCCAGCGTCGGCCTCAACAACCTGCAGATCCTGCTGCCGATGATCAGCCACGTGAAAGAAATCGACCGCTCCATCGAACTGATCCGCCGCGCGCACAAGGAGTTGTGGGAAGAAGGCCACGAACTGAACATGCCGCCAATCGGGGTGATGATCGAAGTACCGGCCATGGCCTGGCAGGTGGACGTGATTGCGCGCCGCGCAGACTTTGTGTCAGTGGGCAGCAACGACCTGACGCAATACATGCTCGCGGTAGACCGCAACAACCCGCGCGTCTCGAATTTGTTTTCCAACCTGCATCCCGCTGTTCTGCGCGTATTGAACATGATCGCGCAGGATGTGCGCGCTTCCGGCAAGCGCCTGAGTATCTGCGGCGAAATGGCCGGCAACCCCGGCGCGGCAGTGCTGCTGATGGCCATGGGTTTCGACATCCTGTCGATGAACGCGACCAACCTGTTGAAGGTCAAATCTGTCATTCGCAACCTGACTATCGTTCAGGCCAGAGACCTCTTGCGGCGCGTTCTGGAACTGGAAGAAACCGATGATGTTAAGGCGCTGATCGACCTCGAACTGTCGCACGCCGGTGTTGACCGTTTGTTGCGATCATCCCGAACGAGTTGAAATTCACTTTCTCATTTTCTGGACACCGCTGCCACCGAAACAAATTCAACCTGCGCCACTACCATCCAGTTCGGAAACATTAAGGCAACTCGACTTTCCGAACAAAGGGGTCAGATACTTGATCCTGTCAGCGTTGATGCCTTTGATCCATGTCTCGGCCAAGGCCCGCAACCCACTCAAATCAAAAGATGTCGGGCCATGTCCAGTGCTCCGTGAAATACCCCGAGAACATCGATCTCCCTCAATGACCACTTCTTCAGATACGCTATCCGGTAATGTCCATGCAGCAAAATTCGGATCTCACCCTCGGAATTGGCGCGATAGAGAAACCCAATGTCCGGCAAGGTAATCAGCAGCTGGGCTGTCGTGAAAATTTCCAGAACAACTTGTTCGGCGGCAAGGGGGTTGTCTAGCGCAATGTATTTGTGGATTTCATGAAGCCAGAGTTTGGCTTCTTCTGTCCAATTCAGCTTTGTATCTTCCATGAGTGAATCTGACGCTCCATGTCTTCATTGGCTATCACGCGCCCTTTGCGTGAGTCCTCGAGTCCGTTCTCGATCATGCGTTCAAAGGCAAGCTCCTGCATGATTTCTTCATACGTCGCATCATCAGGCTGGGCCTGAACCGTCTGGGTTATCATTTCCTTTGCGGTTGACATCGTATTTCCTGCCAAAGGGCTGCAATGGATGGGAGGTAAATAAAACCCTGCTTACTACGCCAGTATAGCCACGATTGGGATAATTGCCATCAAAGGGGCTCACTCCTTTGTCGCCGATCTACAGGCAAATGGCTATACTCGCGCCATCATCAAGGCCCTGAATTTCTCATGTTGTCCTTCCCCGAAATCGATCCTGTTGCTCTCGCCCTTGGCCCGCTGAAGATCCGCTGGTATGCGCTGACCTATCTTGTCGGTTTCGGCGCGGCCTGGTGGCTTGGTAACCGGCGTGCTGCACGGCCGGAATCAGGGTGGACAAAGGAACAGGTAGCAGACCTGATCACCAACGGCATGCTCGGGGCGATCCTCGGTGGGCGTCTTGGTTACATCCTGTTCTACAATTTCGGCGCCTTCATCGACAATCCCATGATGATCATCCGGGTCTGGGAAGGCGGCATGTCCTTTCATGGCGGCTTTCTCGGCGTGCTCATCGCCACTGGGCTGTTTGCGCGCAGCACCGGCAAGTCGGTGATGGATGTGTTTGATTTCATCGCGCCGCTAACGCCGATTGGGCTTGGCGCCGGCCGCATCGGCAATTTCATCAACGGTGAGCTGTGGGGCCGCGTTACTGATGTGTCCTGGGCAATGCGCTTTCCTGCCGATGCTTCGTACCTGCCGCGTCACCCCTCGCAGCTCTACCAGTTTGCTCTCGAAGGGGTCGTGCTATTCATCCTGTTGTGGTGGTATTCCGCCACGCCACGCCCACGCTTTGCAGTGGGCGGCCTGTTTCTCGTGGGTTATGGCCTGCAGCGCTTCTGTGTCGAATTCTTCCGTGAGCCAGACCCCGGCCTCGGGTTTGTCGCCTTCGACTGGATGAGCCGTGGGCAACAGTTATCGCTGCCGATGGTCGTTGCCGGCATCATCATCCTCGTGCTGGCTTACCGGGGGCGCTTCGCATGAAACAGTTTCAAGACTTGATGCGGCGCATTCTCGCCGAGGGCGTGCCCAAGGAAGACCGCACTGGCACCGGCACGCTGTCGGTGTTCGGCCACCAGATGCGTTTCAATCTTGCGGAAGGATTTCCGCTGGTCACAACCAAGAAGCTGCACCTGCGCTCGATCATCCATGAACTCTTGTGGTTCCTCACCGGCGACACCAACATCCAATACTTAAAAGACAATGGTGTCAGCATCTGGGACGAATGGGCTGATGCCAACGGCGATCTCGGCCCGGTGTACGGTCGGCAGTGGCGCGCATGGCCGGGCAAGGATGGCCAGACAATTGATCAGATCAGCAAGGTTGTGAACAGTATCAAAAAGAATCCGGACTCGCGCCGCCACATGGTCGTGGCTTACAACCCGACCTACATTGACGAAATGGCACTGCCACCGTGCCACTCGCTGTTCCAGTTCTATGTCGCGCAGGGCAAACTTTCCTGCCAGTTGTACCAGCGCTCGGCTGACACCTTCCTCGGCGTGCCGTTCAACATTGCATCTTATGCCCTGTTGACCCACATGATCGCGCAGCAGTGCGACCTCAGCGTGGGCGATTTCGTGTGGACCGGGGGCGACACACACTTGTACCTGAACCATATGGAGCAAGTGCAAACCCAACTCGCGCGCGCGCCGCACCCTTTGCCCCAGCTCCACCTCAAACGGAAACCGCCGTCGATGTTCGAGTACAAGTTCGAGGATTTTGAAATTCTCAACTACCAGTTTCATCCGGCTATTTCCGCGCCGATTGCCGTATGAAAATCTCGCTGATTGTCGCCATGGCCCAGAACCGCGTGATCGGCCGCGACAACCAAATGCCATGGCATCTGTCCGAAGATCTAAAATATTTCAAGCGGGTGACCATGGGCAAACCGGTCATCATGGGCCGCAATACCTTCGAGTCGATTGGCAAGCCGCTACCGGGCCGGCCGAACATCGTGATCAGCCGCAACCCGGATTACGACGCCGATGGCATCAGTGTCGTCAGTTCCGTGCAGGATGCGCTGGAACTCTCCGAACAACTGACGGAGCTGGATGACAACGCCGAGGTGATGATTATTGGTGGTGCGCAAATCTTTGTGCTGACACTGCCCCTGGCACAGCGGATCTACCTGACTCAATTGCATGCCAAGGTCGCAGGCGATACATACCTTCCCGAGTTTCCGGCAGAGCATTGGCGACTGGCGGCGCGCGAGG
>CAMDML010000049.1 GCA_945902215.1 Klebsiella pneumoniae
CATTGCAGTTGAACTGTGATCCCTGTCACAGGCATTCAGACTGTCAGCTCGCGCGCAGTTCCTTGGGCATCGAGAAAATCATGTTTTCCTCCACACCCCGCATCTCGACCGGAACCCCACCTCCCAATCCTTGCAGCCGCTCCAGTACCTGCTTTACCAGCACTTCTGGAGCCGAAGCCCCGGCTGTAACGCCCACGCGAGTCTTGCCTTCCAGCCAGCGCGGTTCAATCTCCTCGGCACGGTCGATGAGATAGGACTCGCAGCTGCTGCGTTCGGCCAGCTCACGCAAGCGGTTGGAGTTAGAACTGTTCGGGGAACCGACCACCAGCACCAGTTCGTTTTCCAGGGCTAGCTGTTTAACCGCGTCCTGGCGGTTCTGCGTGGCGTAACAGATGTCCTTCTTGCGCGGGCCATGAATCTTAGGGAAGCGTTCGTATAGCGCATCGATGATGCGGGAGGTGTCGTCCATCGACAGCGTGGTTTGGGTCACATAGGTCAGGCGTGCAGGGTCACGCACCTGCAGCTTCCAAACATCAGCCTCCTCCTCCACCAGATAAATTTTCCCGCCTCGACGTTCGTCGTACTGACCCATCGTGCCTTCCACCTCCGGATGAAAGGCATGCCCGATCAGAATACATTCCTGCCCAGCGCGACTGTAACGGATAACTTCCATGTGTACCTTGGTGACGAGCGGGCACGTTGCGTCGAACACCTTGAGTCCCAGCGCATCAGCCTCTGCCTTCACTGCCTGAGATACGCCGTGAGCGCTGAATACCACAATGGGTGGCGGCTGCCCTTGCCCGGCGGCGGGCACATCCTTGAGCTCATCGACGAATATCGCGCCACGCTCCTTCAACCCTTCGACCACAAATTTGTTGTGAACCACTTCGTGCCGCACGTAGATCGGGGCGCCGAAGCTGTCGAGGGCACGATTTACAATGTCTATGGCGCGATCCACTCCGGCGCAGAAGCCGCGCGGATTGGCGAGACTAATCGAAAATTTCTGGGCGCCTGTTGATTGCGCAGTTGGTTGCTTGGCAGCGCTCATGTCTGCGCCACCTGTGCAACGTCTTGTACCAGCACACTGAAGCGGATTTTGCGCCCGGCCAGCGGATGATTGAAATCGACTTCTACCCAAGTTTTGTCGGCCTTGCGTACTACCCCTGCCTGAGTGTTGCCTGCCGCATCCGCGAATTCGACCATCGTCCCATTTTCCAGTGCCAGATCCGGTGGAAACCGGTACAAGGGGAAGCGCTGCACATTGTCTTCGTTGACAGACCCGAAGGCCTGCTCTGGTTCCAGCATGAATTCGCGGTGTTCGCCCGCAACAAGACCCGCCAGGGCCTGTTCAAAACCAGGCAACATGCTGCCATCGCCGACCACGAAAGTGGCTGGCGCCTTTTCAAAATTCGAATCGATTACCTCACCGTTCTCAAGCTGCAAAGAAAAAAACAGCGTGACTTTTCTCTCCAGGCCGATGGCGCCTTGTGCGAGCGGCGCAACAACGGGAGTAGAGACGGGAGCGGAGTCGGGAACAGAGACGCGATCAAGATCACGCAAGTCAATTCTGATCGCAGGTTGTACAAGTTCACTCATGGGCCGGTTTCCCCCGGAGAATATCCAGCACCATCAATGCAGCGCCGACATTGAGCGCCATATCCGCCACGTTGAACGTGGCAAAGCGCCACTGGCGGTAATACACGCTGATGAAATCGATCACGTAACCCAATGCTACCCGGTCATAGAGATTACCGAGAGCACCACCGAGTATGCAGGCAAGCGCCACTCCCAACAGCAACTGGGTTTTCGGCACACGCGTTAACCAGACCGTGATGAAGATACTGGCCCCTGCAGCAATGCCCGCCAGCGCCCAGCGCTGCATGCCTCCGGCCTGACTGAAAAAACTGAAAGCAGCGCCGGGATTGTGCACCAGCAACAAATCGAAACCTGGAAACACTGTGTGCGGCACTGCGTAGGTCAGCGCAGAAACGGCAAAGGCCTTTGTGATCTGGTCTAGTATCACGATGCATGCCGCAACCAGCAGCATCCAGAGCAGTCTGGAGCCATATCTGCTGTTTATCCCACTGTGCCTGCTTGTGTCCGTTGTCACGGCAGCTGTGCTCCGATTCCAGACTGGGCAAAACCTGTACGCGCCTGCGCAATATCACGCTGAATCTGTTGCTGTAACTGGGGCAGTCCCGCGTACTTCTCCTCGTCGCGCAATTTGCGCAGAAAATGCACCTGCATTCGTTCGCCGTAGAGGTCGCCGTTGAAATCCAGCAAGTGCACTTCCAACGCAGGCGCAAGTCCGTCCGCTATTGTGGGGTTGACCCCGAGGCTGGCAACTCCCTGCAACATGCGGCCTGTCACGCCAGCTCGCACCATGAACACACCGGTCATCGGTAGCTTTGAAGTCAACAGCTCCACATTCGCGGTGGGCGCACCGATTTGGCGGCCCAACTGTCTGCCACGGATCACTGTACCGCTGATGCTGTAGGGACGACCGAGCAGGCGCATTACGCGGTCGCAATCTCCGCCCTGCAAGCACTGCCGCACCAGTGTACTGCTGACACGCTCTTCTGCATCACGGCAAGGAGCCACACGGGTCACACTGTATCCGAACTCAGCACCCATGCGCTGCAACAGCGCCATGTCACCGCCGCGATTCCTGCCGAAACGGAAATCGTCACCAATCACAAGGCAGCGCATCCCCAGTCCTTCAACCAGGGAATACTGGACAAAATCTGCAGCACTCTGCTGGCTCAGCGCCTGATCGAAGCGCATACGATACACCGCATCCACACCATAACCGGCGAGAAAATCCACCTTGTCCTGAAAGTGATTCAAGCGCGGCGGCGCGGCGGCTCCGGCAAAAAATTCTTCGGGCTGGGGTTCGCTGAGAATTACCAGAGAGGGCAGCTTGCGTTGCGCAGCTTCGACGAGCAGAGCAGCGAGGATATGCTGATGGCCCAGATGCATACCATCGTATTTGCCGATCGTGGCCACGCAGTTGCCCGACCACTGCCTGGCGCTTGTGAGGGAATCGAATATTTTCATGTAAGCCAAGTGCAATCAAAGTGCTGCATTATACGCAGTGGGAGTGGGGTTCCGTGCTCAGGCATGAAATTGGGAGGGGCGCACACCCAGAGCCAGCAAGGCAAGCACATAACCAAGCCCGCCTGCTGTACATACCAGCGTTAATACCCCCGCTCGCACAAAATCGCTCCACGCCAGCCATTGTTCCGGAGTCTGCCTGATCAGCAACAATACAACCAGCATCACCAGGCTGGCCGCCACTACCTTCAATACATACTTCCACCAGGCTGTGCCCAGCACGAGTACGGCGCGTTGCAGCAACCCGCGCAGCAGCAGACCGGCGTTGATCACTGCCGCCAGCGATGTTGCCAGCGCAATGCCAACATGATGCAGGGGCAGAATAAACAGCAGGTTAAGCACCATGTTGCTAACCATTGCGATCACGCCATAGCGCACCGGAGTACGGGTGTCCTGCCGGGAAAAATAGGCCGACGCCAGAATCTTGATGGCCATGAACGCCAGCAATCCCACGGAAAAAGCCTGCACGCTGCTCGCGGTGGGGCCGACTGAATCCGCCCCGAACTCGCCACGCTGATAGAGTGTGATAACCATGGGTTCGGCCAGAACAATCAACGCAATGCTGGCCGGCACACCCACAACTACAACGCTACGCAATCCCCATTCCAGCGTGGCAGCAAATTCCGCATCACCGCCGCCCTTGTTATGGATGCGCGACAAGGCCGGGAGAATCACAGTGGCAATCGCAATGCCAAAAATTCCCAGCGGCAATTCCAACAGACGGTCCGAATAGTACAGCCAGCTCACGCTGCCATCGCCCTCTATTACGGTGGCCAGAATGGTGTCGAGCATCAGATTGATCTGGCCCACCGAGACGCTGAACATTACAGGCAACATCAGAAACAGCACCTTCTTGACTCCAGCATGCGCGGGTTTCAGCCGCGGCCGCGGCAGCATTTTCAGATGAGTGAGAAACGGTATCTGAAAAAGCAGTTGAATCGAACCAGCCAGCAGCACACCCCAAGCCAGCGCGAGCGCAGGCTCAGCAAAGAGCGGGCTGAGAAACCATGCACTGCCAATCAAGGTCAGGTTCAGGAACACCGGTGTTATGGCCGGCACGGAGAAATTCCCGTAGCTGTTAAGAATGGCACCGGCAAAACCTGTCAATGAAATCAGCAACAGGTAGGGAAAGGTAATCTGCAGCATGGAGACCAGCAGGGAGAATTTCCCGGCATCATCCAGGTAGCCTGGCGCAAACAGTATCGACAGCAGTGGTGCGCCGGCAATCCCGAGAGCCGTGATCAAGGCGAGCGTGAGACTGAGGGTGCCCCCTATGCGGTCGACAAACAGCTTTATCTCCTCCTTGGTGCTGTTTGCGCGGTATTCGGACAACACCGGCACGAAAGCCTGGGAAAATGCCCCTTCAGCAAACAGGCGGCGCAAGAAATTGGGGATCTTGAAGGCCACGAAAAAGGCATCGGCAGCAGGGCCGTCTCCGAACAGGGCCGCAAACACGATTTCCCGAACCAGTCCGGTGATGCGTGACAGCAAGGTTGCCCCAGACGTCACAAAGGAGGAGCGCAGCAATCCTTGATGCCCTGCAGCAGCGGTGGTACCAGGAAGGGGGTTAACCGGGGGAACCAGCATGGACGAAGCGGTCAGGGGTAGAGGTGGCGTATGGTACCCGCCTACGCCCCCGGGGGGCTACGGCGTGGCAAGCCCGCCTGAGCTCCGAACAGACACCCAGGTGGGCTGATTCCTGCGAAGGTGGGCTGATTGGGCTTACCACGCTGTAGCCCGCAGGGCGGAGGAGGGTTGACTTTGTCCGCCTGAAAATGCATATTGCGCCCCTTTTTCGGGGTGCCTTCGAGGCCTTCCGGATCCAGAAAGATCACAGACAGGTCGCTGGCAGCAGCTATCTAGAAAGTTACCTAAACAAGCTACCTAAACAAGTTACCCAACCAGCCCAAATACCCGGATATTCAGGAGTTTCCCTTGGCAAATACTGCACAGGCCCGCAAACGCGCCAAACAGGCGGAAAATCGCCGCCGCCACAACGCCAGCTTCCGTTCCATGGTGCGCACCTACATCAAGAAGGTAGTAGCCGCCATTGAAACCAAAGACTATGCCCAAGCCACGACTGCCTATAACGAAGCTGTCCCGGTTCTGGATCGCATGGCAGACAAAGGCATCATTCATCGCAACAAGGCAGCACGCCACAAGAGCCGCTTGAACGACTCCATCAAAGCACTCAAGGCGTAAGTCTTGTCTCGCTGCAGATCAAAAAAAACCGGCTGATTGCCGGTTTTTTTTCGCTCTGATGAAAGGCTCTGGCCCTTGCGGGAAGTCTTACAACAGCGCCAGATTGTCGCGGTGAATCATTTCCGGTTCTCCGTCGTAACCGAGAATGGCAATGATTTGCTCGCTGGGTTTGCCAAGCAGTTTTGCCGCTTCTTCCATGTCGTAATTGACGAGTCCGTGGGCGATCGTGTTGCCCTGCTCGTCCTTGCAAGCAACCATGTCACCGCGTTTGAACAAGCCGGTAACGGCTTTGACGCCAACCGGCAGCAAGCTTTTTCCAGCACCTTTCAGTACTTTCACAGCACCGGCATCGAGGGTCAGCGCCCCGCGCACCTGCAGATGGCTCGCCAGCCACTGTTTGCGTGCCGCCAGAGGTTGCTTGTCGGCGAGCAAAAGCGTGCCGAGCGGTTCGCCACGCTGAAGTGCCATCAGCACATCGGGATTGCTGCCATGCACGATGCAGGTCGTCGTCCCGGAGCGCGATGCAAGCCGCGCCGCCTTGATCTTGGTTTGCATACCACCCTTGCCAAGCGCACCACTGCCACCGGCCACTGCCATCAACATCGCGTCGTGACTGCTGGCTTCATTGATGAGTTTGGCTTCCGCATTGCTGCGCGGGTCCGCATCAAAGACGCCTTGTTGGTCGGTGAGAATGACCAGAACATCGGCATTGATCAGATTGGCGACGAGGCCAGCGAGCGTGTCGTTGTCACCGAAACAGATCTCGTCGGTGACGACCGTATCGTTTTCGTTGATGACTGGAATAACCTTCATGTCTAACAGCGTGCGCAAGGTGCTGCGCGCGTTGAGGTAACGTTTGCGGTTGGACAGATCGTCGTGAGTCAGCAGTATCTGCGCGGTGTGTTTGCCAAATTTCTTGAACTGGGATTCATAGGCCTGGATCAGGCCCATCTGGCCGACCGCAGCCGCAGCCTGCTGTTCATGCACGGCCGTGGGGCGACCGGGCAGACCAAGACGGCTGACACCTTCAGCAACAGCGCCAGAGGACACCAGCACCACATCGAGGCCTTTGTCCTGCAGCTCGCAGATCTGTTTACCCCAGCTCGCTATGCTGTCCAGATTCAAACCTTTGCCATTGTCGGTCAGCAGCGCACTGCCGATCTTGATGACCCAGGTTTTGGCTGTTTTCAGGAGTTCCCTGTTGCTCATGCTTGAACCATTCTGTACTTGAGTCCGCGCTCAGGGCACGTATTCCACGTCCACATCGAAATCGTCATCGCTGTCGTCCGGGCTGCCGCCTTCGCCTTTGCGCCGGTCAAACCACAGCTGGCGGGCGCGCTCAATGCTCTGCCGGATCTCGTACTCCATCTGCTCCTGCAGACGCAGCTCCTCCTTGTGCCAGACTTCGTCCTCGTGCCACAAGCGGCTTTTCTCGGCGACGGTTGCCATCAACGCCTCGCACAACTCGCGGGTGCCGTCGCGCTGCACAGCGGAGATTGCGAACATCTTGCCCTGCCAGTCCAGCGCGGTGCGAATGTGGTCGCACATCTTTTCGTGTTCGTCTGGAGGCAAAAGATCCATCTTGTTCAATACCAACCAGCGCTCGCGCGCGGCCAGCACGGGTGAAAACTGTTCCAGCTCACGGATTATCACCTGCGCAGCCTCTGCGGGATCACCGCCCTCTAGCGGCGCCACATCGACGAGGTGCAGCAAGACGCGTGTTCGCGCCAGGTGCTTCAGAAAACGGATACCGAGACCGGCTCCTTCCGAGGCACCTTCGATAAGTCCAGGAATGTCTGCCATCACGAAACTGCTTTCGTCACCGACACGGACGACGCCAAGATTGGGCACGAGCGTGGTGAAGGGATAATCGGCCACCTTGGGCCGTGCGGAGGATACTGCAGCAATCAGCGAAGACTTCCCGGCATTGGGCAGACCCAGTAGACCGACATCGGCTACCACTTTCAATTGGAGTTGCAGGCGGCGCACTTCTCCGGCGTTGCCCAACGTAGTCTTGCGCGGGCTGCGATTGACGCTGGATTTGAACCGATAATTGCCCAAGCCGTGTTTGCCGCCTTGGGCAACGAGCAAACGCTGACCGGGGGTAACGAGATCCCCCATCAACTCCTGAGTGTCGGCTTCGTAGATGCTGGTACCAACCGGTACCCTGACAATCAGATCTGAGCCGGAGGCACCCGTGGAGTTGCTCTTGCCACCTTTCTTGCCTTCTTCAGCGCGGTAGCGCGGCTGATAGCGGAAATCGACAAGGGTATTCAGGCCGTTATCGGCGACCAGATAGATACTGCCGCCTTCACCCCCATCGCCACCATCCGGCCCCCCGCGCTCAATGAACTTTTCACGGTGAAAGTTCATGCAGCCGTTGCCGCCCTTGCCGGCCTCCACGGTGATTTCTGCTTCATCAACGAATTTCATTGCGGTCTCGAGGTTAAAAGCGCCTGCGGCGCTCGAAGCTACCGCACCCTGCCAGCACCAATTCCTTACAGGTTGCGCTTATACCAGTTCATAAAAAGAGGCAAAAATGCCTGCTCATAAAATGAAAAAGCCCCGTTACGAAACAGGGCTCTTTTTGAAGATTTGTCTGATAAGTATCAGGCAGTGGCTGTTTCGATGCTGACGTACATACGATTGCTTGGGCCTTTGATCTGGAATTTCACACGCCCAGTCGCTTTGGCGAACAGGGTATGATCCTTGCCGAGTCCCACGTTGGTGCCGGCATGGTATTTGGTGCCACGCTGACGAACAAGAATGTTGCCAGCCAGTACTTCCTGGCCGCCGTAGCGTTTCACGCCAAGTCGTTTGGAATGGGAATCGCGGCCGTTACTGCTACTACCGCCTGCCTTCTTGTGAGCCATGGTCTACTCCTGACTATTCCTGACTAATTCTGGCTATTTCTGCCAATGATGCTGCCTTGGTTCCGTAGAAACGGAAGCTTAGGCGCTGATACCTGTGATTTTGACTTCGGTGAACCACTGTCTGTGGCCCTGCTGTTTGCGATAGTGCTTGCGGCGTTTGAACTTGATGATCGTCACCTTGTCGGCGCGGCCATGAGCCAACACTTCGGCAGTCACTTTGCCGGAAGCCACGTAAGGAGCGCCGATTTTTACGTCAGCGCCCTGACCGACCATCAGCACCTTATCGAAATTGATGGTCTCGCCGGTAGCGGCCTCGATCAACTCCAGCTTCAGCACTTCGCCTTCGATCACGCGGTGCTGTTTGCCGCCACTTACAATTACTGCGTACATAATCTGCTCCAGAGGGCTGTGCGCTTTAGTAGCACCCAGCCAGAACTGCTTTTGTGTTAAATAACTGCTTAGACTTGCTGATTCCGCGAACCGCGCCCTGCCAAAACAACCGGGTCTGGAGGTCGGGTCTTGAAGGGCGAGCATTGTACGGAAAGCCCTTCGGGGGTGCAAGCCGCCCTACCCCCCTTTTCGACCCCATCGGCCCCTGCCCCAACCCCACAGGAATCCACTGCAAAACCGGGAGCTTAGCCCCCGTTTCATTGAACTGGCCGGGCTATGGCAGTAGGATGCGGGCGCGCAGGCCTCCCCCGGACCAGGCTCCCGATTTCCCCCTCACGGCCCGGATCAGAACCCAGATTACTGCATGGTCAAACACATCCATCAGGTGGTGGCCGAGGACTTTGCCGCCCTGAACAGCAAGGTGGTCTCCGAACTGCACTCCGACGTGTCGCTAATCGAGAGCATCGGGCATTACATCATTGAGGCGGGAGGGAAACGCATGCGGCCCGTGCTGGTGCTGCTCTGCGCCCGGGCACTGGGCTACCAGGGCGCCCAGCACATCGATCTTGCCACTGTAATTGAATTCCTGCACACCGCCACCCTGCTGCATGACGACGTGGTAGACATGTCGGAAATGCGCCGGGGCCGACCCACCGCCAACGTGGCTTGGGGCAACCCCTCCAGCGTGCTGGTCGGCGACTTCATCTATTCACGCGCTTTCCAGTTGCTGGTACAGATCGGCAGCATGCGCATCATGGACGTGATGGCAACCACCACCAACCGTATCTCGGAAGGCGAAGTGCTGCAGCTCGTCCATCAGCACAACCCGGACACCACCGAAGCCTCCTACATGGAAGTAATTCGCAACAAGACCGCCATCCTGTTCGCAGCCGCGTGCAGCAGCGCGGCGATTCTGGCCGGGGCGTCACAGGAAATTGCAGGGCGACTGCATACTTTCGGCATGGAAGTGGGCATGGCCTTCCAGCTGATCGATGACGTGCTCGACTATTCCGGCAATTCCGCCGAGCTCGGCAAGAATGTGGGCGACGATCTGGCTGAAGGCAAGCCTACTCTGCCGCTTATTTACGCGATGCTGCACAGTGACCCGCACGAGAAGGAACTGATCGCACAGGCAATCCGTCATGGCGGATTGGAGCAATTGCAAAACATCATTACGATCGTGCAGGGCTCCGGCGCACTTGCTTATACCCGCAAAGTCGCCGAACAGCGCATTAGCCTGGCCTTGAATGGGCTGGCCGATCTACCCCAGAGCAAGTATCGTGAAGGCTTGGAGCAAGTGGCGCATGCAGCGCTGCACAGAAACAGTTGATCCCTGTAACTTATCCTTCAACACCCCCACACAAAAACTGGAATGGGAGCCCACCACCATGAAAACCCCTGCTGTATTCTTCCTGGATGCGCGTGACTGGGAAGCCTATGCAAGGCTTTTCGCTGCAAATGGCGGCCCGGATGTGGTGTACGTAGGCCACTACAACGACGAACTGGTGCGCGAAAACAGCGTATGGAAGTTCAAATTGCGCACGGTCTCGGGCGACATCACGCGCAGGTGACTCTCCCCGGACTCGACAACAACAGCGAATAAGAGCAAATCCTCATGTTGAAAAAAATCCTGGGAGGCTTGGTCGTACTGGTAATCGCAGGTGTCGGTGGCGCGTATTGGTACGCCAATTACAGGGCGCACACCATCGTCGACGAACGCCTGGACGCGATGTTCACCGATGGCGGCTACGATGTGGCCGAATATGAAGATCTGCATGTCCAGCTGAACGGCGACATTGCGATGACAAACCTGCATATCGTGCAGGGACCATTGGATTACACGCTGGTTTCTATCACGGTTACCAATCTCGATTACACCAACGAATTTCCCCGGCATATGGATGTTGCCGTCAATGGTCTGCAGCTGACGGTCGATGCCAATAGCCCTGATCCCCAGGTTGCGGCAATGAGCAGCATGCTGACTACACTGGGGGCCGGCCAGGTCATACCATTGCAGGTCAATTACAGCCTCCGCTACGACCCCGACAACGCCCACCAGACCGACTCAACCATGCGTGTGGCTGTAACTGATTCCTTTACGCTCGATGTCAACAGCATCACCCGCAACCTGCAAATGCAGGCGTTGAACGGACTGAACAATCCTGATCTGGATCCCGCCCAAGCCCAGGCGCAGTGGCTGGAATTGCTTGCGTCTGCCGATATTCCATCGTTGCAGATGGCGTTGCTGGATGAGGGCTTTCTCGACGCGATGATCGCGACTGCCGCAGAACAGAACGGCGTCGCTCCTGAGGACTTCCGCACACTGCTGGTGTCACAGGTACAGAATTTCTACTTGTTCCTGCCGCAAACCGCGCAAGGGCTGGCGATGTCAGCAGGCGCCGAGATAGCGAAGTTTCTGGAAGGCGGAAAAACCCTGTCGCTGTCGATAGCCCCGGAGTACGGCGGCAACATCAAGCAGTTGCAGGAAGAAATCATGGGCGCCGTGTTCACCGGCGACTACAACAAGGTGAGCGAAGTACTGCATCTGGAAATTACCGCGCAGTAAGTTGGTGCATCCGCCGTATTGGCAGCAAACATCATTGCTCGGCAACCGGCTCGATCACCAGTAGCGCTCCGTCCACTTCTTCCGTGAGTACGTAGATCAAACCATCAGAACCCTGCTGCACATCGCGGAAGCGCTGATGGAGATCCTCCAACAGCCATTCACGTTTTTGTTCGCCGCTCGTGTTGAACTCAATGCGCTCAATATGCCCTGTGCCGGGTACCCGTGCGGTCATCAGCGAACCGACGAACAGATTATTCTCCCATGCGGGAAACTGGTCTCCGGTATAGAACATCATGCCGGTCGTGGCAATCGACGGCACCCAGAACAGTTCAGGCTGGAGCATGGCTTCCTGCCAGGGTATTGCCGAGACCCGCGAACCATCGTAGTCGCGACCATAGGACACTACCGGCCAGCCGTAGTTGCCGCCCTTCCGGATGATGTTCACTTCGTCGCCTCCTTGCGGCCCGTGCTCACTGGTCCACAGCTCACCGGTTACGGGGTGAAACACAATGCCTTCGATAGCGCGATGACCAATCGACCAGATTTCCGGCCGATAACCTTCCTGGCCGACAAAGGGATTGTCGGAGGGCACTGAACCATCGTCATTCAGCCGTAGCAGCTTGCTGATGTCGCTCAGCATGTTCTGCGGGTTGTCGAAATCGCGGCGGAACGGCGACGACATGAAGAGCGTGCCGTCCGGAGCGAAGCGCAGCCTGGAACCATGGCCGCCGGCCTGCGTACTCCAGGCATCGGCGACATACACATCCACAATATTCTCAAGTGCAGTTTCCGCCTCGTTCAGGCGTCCGCGTCCCAGCACTGTTGTCGCATAATAGCGCTCTCCGGCCGGGGGTTCGGCATTCTTCACATACGTGAAATAGACGAGACGATTGCTCGCGAAATCGGGATGAAGCACCAAATCCATCAAGCCGCCACCGGCAGCCACGCGCACGACTGGCGCTCCGGAGACTGGCTGCGGATCAAGCTGTCCATCGCGAATGAGGCGCCACTGCCCGGCCTTTTCCGCGATGAGAATGTTGCCGTCCGGCAAAAACGCCATACCCCAGGGATTGGCAATGCCGCGCACAACCACAGAGACCTTGATCTTCACAGCTGGCGAAGATGTGTCGTAGTACCAAGGACCTGCGGCGAGAGGAAATTGCGCAGTTGCGGACGCACAGAACAGCAGGCTGCAAAGCAGCACAAAAGCATTACGGACCGGCATGGGCATTTTTCTCCACTACTTTATCCACTGCAAAATTACCTTTCAATTTACGGACGAGCGTCGCGATGTCGAGTTTGAGCCTGCGCAACCCGTAATAAAGCCCGAGCACACTGGTGCCTAGTCCGCCGAGTAGCAGCACAATTACACCGATGTCCCAAAGTGGCCGCTTGTGATACCAGAACGCAAAGTCGAGGCTATGGAACCCGTTGTAAAGCCAGCGCTCGACACGGCTTGCGCGGGTCACCAGCGTCAAGAATTCGCTACGCTCAGGATCCACGTAGATCCAGCTCTGCGCCGGATCGTCGAACTTCACGCGCAGTGCGGGCAACGGCAACTGGCCGCCACGCGAATAATAGTAGTCATCGTAGTTGTCGAGCAGCGTGACTTCCGTGATATTCGCGTCGATGGCCGCATCAAGCTTGGCCACCAATACCGTCTGGTCGAACCCGCGCACGAGCCGCCCACTGTTGGCATCAATCAGCATACTCTGCGCATCAGACTGCCCGACGATGTTGTAGGGCTGATGCAGGCGATCGCGTTTTTCTGAATCTGCATTCGTGGGCACGCTGTAGCTGGCCAGCAAATACGGCTGCCCGCCGATCCATTGAAAATCTACCTGCTTGATTTGGTTGCCGGCGCCGAGCGCAGCCCAGTCATAGCTATTCATGGCGGGGAATGCTGCGAGATCAAGCTCGCCTTCGGCATACAACGTAGGATCAACGGAGACGCCCCGGGAATTGGTCCATGCGTAAGGCTCCATCGATAGCAGCCCGCTGAACACCCAAGTCAGGGTAAACACACCGAACACTACACCAAGAATATAGTGCCAGCGCATCAGGCCCTGATACGGAATCGAGCGCCCGAGGTTGAAAGGGCTGGTCTTGCGGAATTGGGTAACACCAAGCACGAGGCCCAGCAGCGCCATCACGCAACCGATCGCGGAAGACCATACGACGATGGCGTACCACAGTGGCTGATTGAGGCGCAGCGAAGTGAAATAGAACCAATGCGGAATGGTACCGAGCCAAGCGAGCACGCGGCTTTGTGAAGTAGTGTAAACACTGACAGTCACATTTTCAGCGGATACATATACTTCGGTACCCAGACCATCTGCTGCGACGTATTTATGCATTGGCAGATCAGCGCGCTGCGTCAGTGTCCACTGGTCGACATCGTTGATCAGCCCGGCGTAGCTGAATTGTTCCAGCGGAATTGCCAGAAAATCGCTCGCCACGCGTGCGGCTTGGGCTTCATTCAACGCACCAAGAGCCTCACCGGTATCCGCAAATATCAGGCTAACGTCATAGCCAGGTTCGCGGAATTCATAAACTGGTCTGCCCAGTAGCGTGCGCAATCCCACCGTGCTTGACGTGTAGCCAACGGTGGCGCGCGCCTGCTGGGGTGTCAGTGCTACACGACTGAAATCAAGCGGCGATGCGCCATCGACCTGCATCTCGGGTGTGATACGCGGCATGCCGCCAGCGTAGATCATGAAGAACGCGGATACGAACCACACGACAAACATGAAGCTCAACGGTATGCCGATGTAACGGTGGCAGAGAATCAGCAAGACTTTGAAGGCCCGCATGGAGTCAACCTCGGGGATGGATTGGACGAGTGTACTGCCTGGGCCAGAGGACTGGCAATGTGATATACAAGCGCTGTTCCCGCCAAGGAAGCCAAGCGTGCCGGGGCTTACTCCCCGTTTGCGAGCCAGCGTTTGACGACCCGCTTGTACCAGATAATGAAGCCGGTGATGAACATCACGGCAGGCAGCAGCCCCAGAAAAATCCAGAGTATGTTGGCCCACAGCACACCCCGGAAGCGGCCGAAATGCAGATCGAGCAACAAGCGCAGCCAAGCGTCAGGACGCTCGAAATCATTCAAATCCGGATCAAGCCAGTCGATGAAAATGTCGAAGGGCTCGGGCCAAGCGAAATAAATCGAGGTAATGCCCCAAATGAACATCAGCAACAGCGACCAGAAGCCAAGGAAGCTGTGCAACTGCCAGTTGAAACTGCGGGTACTGTTACGCCTGACCATCAAGCCATCCTGCCAGCGCCGCTTGCCCTGCCACCAAATGATTACGCCGGACAGAGTCATCATCAAAAAGAGAATGCCACCAAAGCCGTTCACCTGGCGGCCATCGCGTTCCAACAGGAGCTCATCATGCAGTCGGGTTAGCCATTCGACTGTGGCAACCTGCCAGGGAAAAGTACTACCGAGATCAGTGCCGGCGAACTGGTCAAAAAAACGGGTGATTTCTTCTTCACCGTCCTTGCTCAGCGCTACATAAGTGGCACGCCCCGGACGTGTGGAAGGCACAACCCTTTCTACGCGGTAGTCTGCATAAACTTCGGCAATGCGTGTTTCGAGCGGGGTGCCGGTCAATTCCGCACTGGCAGTGGAAGGCACTTCACTGGGCGTGAACCAGCGACTGACTTGCGGTCGCAACACAATCGCGCTGCCGCTGAGGCTAATCATCAGCACATAGAGTCCGAACCCGATACCCAGCCACAGATGAATCTGGAACAACACTCGACGAAACCAGAGAGTCTGCGGCGCCTGCAGCCAGTGCTTCCAGGTATTCATCAGCCATCAAACTCGTCGACGTAATAGCGCTCAAACCGGATCACGTCGCTGTTCAATGTGCCTGACATCAGCGCATCAATGTCACCCGACAGCAAGTCGAGATACGCGGCAAGTTCGTCACGCGCCAGCGCTTCCAGCAAAGCGTCACGCCACACTGCAGCGGAACGGGTATTGATCAGACGCACCGCATTGTCTTTGGCCCATTCGCGGCCGATGCGCCCGCCGAGTTCGAGCAAGCGCCCAGTGACCCAGTCATGCTCGCGGGGGGGAATGCGCGCTAGCACCTGCTCAGTCATGTCGAGCCAGCCCGGCACAGAGGTATAGCCCTCGTAGAAGCGTATGACCCAGAGTAGATAGTCAGTTTCGCTCTGCAACTCCTGGTTGGCAGTAGCAGCCTGCCACTCGGGGCGAAAGAAGGACTGGGGAGGGATCCCGTCAGGCCAAACCAGTTCCGGTGTGCGGATTGCACAGGCCGTGAGCAGCGCAAACAGGATCACCAGCATGGAAATGCGTTTTATCAGGACTATGGCTCTCATGGTGCCTACGTAGACTCAGGTCACTTTCAACGAACGCCTGCCAAAGCGCAGCAACACGAACACGAGCGGCCACATCAATGCGCTAGATACTGCCGAAACGACAAACAGCAGATTGGGCGGCGTGTTCTGGCCCGTGGCAGTCAGTACCCAGAAAATCAGGAGTTGGTAGACACCAATCAGCATCAAAATGGTGGTGCTTTGCTGGAGTGGGGTGAACATGCGCAAGCGCTGGTAAAGACTGAGCGCAACGTAAGCAATCAGGGTCAGCGCAATCGCGTTCAGCCCCAGCAGCGAACCTTCCAGCACGTCCACAAAGAAACCCACGATCCAGGCGGTGAACAGGCCGACGCGGTGTGGCAAGGCAATGACCCAGTACACTAGCACCAGCGCTATCCACTCGGGACGCCAGAGTTCCAGCCATTGCGGCATGGCCACAATACCCAGCAGACAGCCAAGGACAATACTCAGCACAATGAACCAGGTACCGTTGGCGCGCTGAGGGGCCATCAGTCTTGCCCTCTTCTGAAATCGAATTCCTCGTCGCCTTCAATCACTGGCTCAACTGCTTGTTCAACCGCTTGTTCAACTGCGGATTCAACACTAGGTTGTTGGATTGTTTCATCCGCGCTTACCACTTCAGCCCCTGACACTTCCTCAGCTACCACCAAAGACTCTGGTGCTTCGACCAGTGCAACGGGCGCAGCGAGATCTGGCATTGGCGGAGGTGCGGGCGGCTGCGAGAGATTTTCAAACACCAGCAGCAGATTGCGGCTACGGTCGAATTGCGCAGTTGGTGTTACCAGAACATCTGCAAAGGGTTTGCCGGGATCGTGAGTGATACTTTTGACGATGCCAACTTTATAACCGGCAGGGAAGCGCTGACCGAGCCCGGAGGTGACAAGCAGGTCGCCTTCATCAATGTCTGCCGTGTTCGGCATGTTGTTCAGGGTGAGCTGGTGCAGGCCGTCGCGGGTGCCGGATGCGATCGCGCGAATGCCGTTACGATTGATCTGCACCGGGGTTGCGTGTTGGGGATCCGTAATCAGCAGCACCCAACTGGTCAGCGGCTGCACCTCGACAACTTGACCCACCAACCCGAACGCATCGAGCACTGGCTGACCGATATAAACGCCTTCCGTGCTGCCCTTGTTGATCAGTACACGCTTGGCGAACGGGTCCGGGGATTCTCCGGTGAGTTGTACGCGCACAACCACTTCGTCAAAGCTCGACGACGCCTTGAGCAATTCGTTCAGGCGCAGGTTCTCCGCAGTAAGATGTTCCAGCTTCTGCAACTGATATTGCTGCAGTACCAGTTGTTCCTGAAGACTTTCGTTTTCGGCGAGGAGTTCATCACGCGAACGAATAGTGCCCACCATGCTGTCTACGGCGAGTACGGGCAGGCTGGAAATGAAATGCATGGGCGTTACCACCATGGAGGCGTAGTAACGCAGGCGGGAGACGTAATCGAAACGGCTGTCCGCGAACATCAACACAAGCGACAAGAGAGCGAGCCCCAGCAGCTTGTAACCTTGCGACGTATTCTGGACGAATAAGGACTTGATGGCCGTAATCCTCTTTTTACCATGCAAATGAATAGATCATCAGGATCCATTCATTTGCCGCCATACATGCCCGCATATCACTCAGTGGTCAAGAGATCCAGCGCATGCATGTCCATCAGCTCCATTGCCTTGCCGCCGCCACGGGCGACACAGGTCAAGGGATCATCGGCCACAATCACCGGCAAACCGGTTTCTTCGCTCAGGAGTTTGTCGAGATCGCGCAGCAAAGCACCGCCGCCCGTCAGTACCAGACCACTTTCCGCGATATCGGAAGCGAGTTCCGGCGGCGACTGTTCCAGCGCGCTCTTGACCGCCTGCACGATGGCCGACAAGGGCTCCTGCAATGCTTCCAAAATCTCATCACTGTTCAGCGTGAAACTACGCGGCACGCCTTCAGCCAGATTGCGGCCGCGTACATCAATCTCGCGAATGATCTTGCTGGGATAGGCACAACCGATTTCTTTCTTGATGCGCTCCGCCGTGGCATCGCCGATGAGACTGCCGTAGTTGCGGCGCACATGTGTTGTGATTGCTTCGTCAAAACGATCGCCGCCAACACGTACTGATTCGGAGTAAACAATGCCGCTCAACGAAATGATTGCGACCTCAGTAGTACCACCACCAATGTCGACCACCATCGAGCCGCTGGCTTGATCGACCGGCAAGCCGGCACCGATCGCTGCCGCCATCGGTTCTTCAATCAAACGCACTTCACGCGCACCAGCGCCCATGACGGATTCGCGAATCGCGCGCCGCTCCACCTGGGTTGATTTGCAAGGTACGCAAACCAACACACGCGGACTGGGACGGATGAAACTGTTCTCATGCACCTTGTGGATGAAGTGCTGCAGCATTTTTTCCGTTATCTGGAAGTCGGCGATCACGCCGTCTTTCATCGGCCGGATGGCGCTGATGTTGCCCGGCGTACGACCCAGCATGCGCTTGGCGTCAGTGCCAACCGCTGTGACTGTTTTCTGGCCGTTATGGATGCGGATGGATACTACGGAGGGTTCGTTCAGGACAATGCCCTTATCGCGGACATAGATGAGTGTGTTGGCTGTACCCAAGTCGATCGACAGATCGTTGGAGAACATGCCTCTGAGCTTTCTCAACATTGACTTTCTGGTGCCTCTACCAATTAATGAGATGGGGCGAGAGCTAAAAGAGCTGGTAGCGCTAACTGCGCGTAATAACGGGTACTAACGCGTAATAAAAATGGGAAACTTCCAGTATAATTCGCGGTTTTTTATCCACGTCAACTTTAACAACCGCACCTTTGCAGAGCAAGTGATATATCGCGCAAAACTGCGCGATATCAAGCTCGGCACAAACGCTTTCAGGAGACACTCATGGCCATCGAAATGAAGGATGTGGAGAACATAGCCCATCTGGCCCGCCTGCAACTCAGCCCCGCCGAAAAGCAGGAAGCGCTGAATAGCATTACCAACATACTGAAAGTGATCGACCAGATGCAGGCGCTGGACACGACGGGTGTCGAACCACTCGCCCACGCCAACGATGCCGCTGCCCAGCGCCTGCGCGACGATGTTGTGACCGAACCTGACCAGCGCGCCGTGCTGATGGCTCTGGCACCCAGCTCTGACAAGGGCCTGTACTTGGTGCCCAAAGTCATTGAATAGTTCCTTGAATAGCTCATTTTTATAGAGCCACGAATACTCTTTTTACCTTTTTGGACAGCTTTTAGACATGTTGAACCAAGGCATTACCGAAATCGCTACGGGCCTCGCCAAAGGTGAGTACTCCAGCGTTGAGATCACTCAGGCCTACCTGGACCAGATCGGGCGCCACAACCCCGACCTTAACGCCTATATCACCGTCACGGGTGCACAGGCGCTTGCCCAGGCCAAAGCCGCCGATGCAAGCCGGACCAAGGGCGCCGCAGGCGTTTTCACCGGTGTACCCTTCGCCCATAAGGACATTTTTTGCACCACCGGGGTCCTTACCACCTGCGGCTCGCGCATGCTGGACTCTTTCATCGCGCCTTACGACGCCACCGTGGTTGCCCGCCTGCAAGCCGCCGGCGGGGTCATGCTGGGCAAGACCAACATGGACGAGTTCGCGATGGGCTCCTCCAACGAAACGTCTTGGTATGGTCCCGTGAAAAACCCCTGGGACCGTACGTTGGTCCCGGGCGGCTCCTCCGGTGGCTCCGCAGCAGCAGTATCCGGGCACCTCGCACCTGCGGCCACGGCCACTGACACCGGCGGCTCGATCCGCCAGCCCGCCTCGTTCTGTGGCCTGACCGGCATCAAACCCACCTACGGCCGGGTGTCGCGTTGGGGCATGATCGCGTTCGCCTCCAGCCTCGACCAGGCGGGCGTGCTGACGCACAGCGCCGAAGACGCGGCCATCATGTTGCAACTGATGTCCGGTTTCGATCCGAAAGATTCGACCAGTGTCGACGTGCCAGTGCCGGACTACCGCGCCACGCTGAACCAGCCACTGAATGGCCTGCGCATTGGTCTGCCGAAACAGCATTTCACCGAAGGACTGAACTCAGAGGTGGAAGTACAGATACGCAACGCATTGAAGGAATTCGAAAAGCTCGGCGCGACCATCAAGGAAGTCAGCCTCGACAATAGCCATTTGTCGGTTGCGGCCTATTACGTAATCGCACCCGCCGAAGCCTCGGCGAACTTGTCGCGCTACGACGGCGTACGCTTTGGCCATCGCTGCACCAAACCCACCGACCTTGAAGATCTCTACAAGCGCAGCCGCGCTGAAGGTTTCGGCGCTGAAGTGAAGCGCCGCATCATGGTCGGCACTTACGCCCTGTCGGCCGGTTACTATGACGCCTATTACATCAAAGCGCAGAAGGTGCGCCGCTTGATCAAGGATGATTTTGCGCGCGCGTTCAACGAAGTCGACGTCATCATGGGCCCGACTTCGCCGCACACCGCATTCCCGATCGGCTCCAAGACCAAAGACCCGGTTAAGATGTATCTTGAGGACATCTACACGATTGCAGTAAACCTTGCCGGTCTGCCCGGGTTGTCGATCCCGGCCGGCATGGTCAACGGCCTGCCGGTTGGTCTGCAGATTGTAGGTCGCGATTTCGATGAAGCGCGCTTGCTCAACATTGCGCACAAATTCCAGCAGGCCACCGACTGGCACAAACGAACTCCCGGTGCCTGAGCGCAGCAGTAGCCTTGAGCGCACCAGCAGCCTTGAGCGCACCAGAAGCCCAGAGCAACGTAGAAAGTAAAATGAATGAAAGCTGAGGCAACACCATGACATGGGAAACTGTGATCGGGCTTGAAGTACACGTTCAGCTCGCCACCCACTCCAAACTTTTCTCCGGCTCCAGCACCCAGTTTGGTGCGGCACCGAATACACAGGCGAACATTTACGATGCGGCGCTGCCCGGTACGCTGCCCGTGCTGAACGGCGCTGCCCTGCGCATGGCGGTGAAGTTCGGTCTCGCGATTGGCGCGGAAATAGGCAGAAAATCCGTCTTCGACCGTAAAAACTATTTCTATCCGGACTTGCCAAAAGGTTACCAAACCAGCCAGCTCGCGTTCCCCACCGTGGGCAAAGGTTCACTGACCGTCACGCTGGAAGACGGCACGACCAAGACCATTGGCATCACGCGTGCACACCTTGAAGAGGATGCCGGCAAATCGCTGCATGAGGAATTTCCATCCGACACCGGCATCGACCTGAACCGCGCCGGCACACCGCTGCTCGAAATCGTGTCCGAGCCGGAACTGCGCAGTGCAAAGGAAGCCGTTGCCTACATGAAGAAGCTGCACTCGCTGATTCTGTATCTCGGCATCTCCGACGGCGACATGTCGCAGGGCTCGATGCGCTGCGACGCAAACGTATCTGTCAGGAAAAATGGCGACACCAAGCTCGGCAATCGCACCGAGATCAAGAACATCAACTCGTTTCGTTTTGTCGAAAAAGCAATCCTTATCGAAGCCCAGCGCCAAATCGACATCATCGAAGACGGTGGCAAGATCACCCAGGAAACACGATTGTACGATCCGGACAAAAACGAAACGCGCTCGATGCGCAGCAAGGAAGTGGCGAATGATTACCGCTATTTTCCGGAACCCGATCTGCTGCCAGTGGTTATTGATGAAGCCTTCATCACATCAGTCAGGGCCACATTACCGGAGCTGCCGGATCTCAAGAGTCAGCGCTTCCAGCAGCAATACGCGCTCTCCAAGTACGATGCGGACGTCTTGTCGGCGGATCGCGCAACGGCGGAATTCTTCGAAGTGGTTGTCAACGAGTGCGGCGATGCCAAGCTGTCTGCCAACTGGGTCATGGGTGACCTGCAATCAGTACTGCATAAATCCGAACTCGATATTGCACGCAGCCCGGTCAGTGCCAGTGCGCTTGCAGGTCTCATCAAACGCATCACCGACAACACGATCTCCTCGAAAATTGCGAAGACCGTGTTTGAAGCCATGATCAACGGGGAAGGCAGCGCTGATGCAATCATCGCCAGCAAGGGCCTGAAGCAGGTTACCGACAGCGGCGCCATAGAGAAGATTGTTGAAGCAGTGATCGCCGCCAATCCGAAGCAGGTCGAGCAGTACCGCGCGGGCGGCGACAAAGTTTTCGCGTTCTTCGTTGGTCAAGTAATGAAAGAGTCGAAGGGCAAGGCCAATCCGGCGCAGGTTAACCAGATCTTGCTCGACAAGCTCGCAGCGAAATAACAGAAACTGAAAGCGGGGTCAGAGTAATTTGATCACCGCCAAAGACAGCACGACCACCAATTGCCAATGATCAAATTACTCTGACCCCAGGGAATGCTATGAAAACCGAAAAGAAAGGCGGCGCCGAACGCACCCAGTTGGCGGTTCACGACGAATGGTGGAGCGACGAACGTATCCAGTCCTTCCTGGGCATGCAGCCGGTGGCCGGCGAATCCGCCGACTACCACGTGCTGCTGAAAGCCTATCGTGGCATGGTGCCGGAAGCCTTCGTGCGCTTCATTGCCTTTTTCACTGAAGCCGGCCGCAACCTCAACGCCCCGGGACCAGTCGGCAAGACAATCCTGACACTCGTGGCGGAGCATCGGAATGCAGGGGAATATGCCAAAATCCTGCGCGATGCCGGGGCCCGATAAGGCAAGCCGCGCTACTCCAGCAACGCCACCGACTTCACCTGTACCCAGAGTTCCTGTCCTGCCGCGAGCCTAAGTGTGGCGGCCGCGCGCCGCGTGACACTTACCAGCAATACCACTTTGCCAACGCGAACCCTCACGAGCAACTGTCCCGGATGCGCATCATCGGCGATGGCATCCACAGTTCCGGGCAGCAAATTCTGGATGCTGGTGTTCTCGCTCTTTTCCAGCGCGAGACTCACATCATTGGCCAATACGCGCACACGAACACGGCGCCCCACCGTAATGCCCTGATCGCGTGTCCACAAGCTGCCGCCGTCGAAATCGACGCGGACCAAATGCCACTGCTGGTCCACTTCTCCGATTTTCCCTTCGATGACCGCGCCACTGTCGCCCCCCAGCTTCAGCGGCAGGTCGAGTCGCGTCAACGTTTCGCGCAGCGGCCCACTGGCCACAACACGCCCGGCATCGATCAGCACCAGATGATCGGCCAACCTTGCCACTTCGTCAGGCATGTGACTAACATAAAGTACCGGTATTTCCAGCTCCTCGTGCAAGCGCTCCAGATACGGCAGGATTTCAGTGCGGCGTTTCAGATCGAGCGCAGAGAGCGGCTCATCCATGAGCAACAGCCGAGGGCTGAGCGCCACAGCACGTGCGATAGCGACACGCTGCCGTTCACCGCCTGACAAGCGCTCGGGTTTGCGCGCGAGCAACGCACCGATTCCGAGCAACTCGATGGCATGATCGAGACTGACACGACGATTGCTTTTGGTACGGCGCAAGCCATAGTTGAGATTACCAAGCACAGTGAGATGCGGGAACAAACTGGCATCCTGGAACACTACGCCAAGCGGCCGTTTGTATGTAGGCAGCCAGGTGCTGGTGTCCTGCCAGATGTCGCCAGCAACAATGAGTCGTCCTTCCGGCGCACGTTCCAGCCCGGCGATGCAACGCAGCAGCGTGGTCTTGCCCGAACCGGAAGCGCCAAACACTGCGGTAACACCGCGACCGGGCAAATCAAGATCAACATCGAGCGCAAAGCCTGGCCATTCTAGATGGAAACGCGCCTGAATGCCGCTCATCGGAACACCTGCCGTGGCCGCTGGCGCCAGCAGTACAAGCCCAGCAAGACAAGAAAAGCAAACACCAGCAATACCGCCGCCAGCCTGTGTGCACTACCGTATTCAAGCGCTTGCACGTAGTCGTATATCTGCACAGAAGCCACCCGCGTTGCGCCCGGAATATTGCCACCGATCATCAGCACTACACCAAATTCGCCGAGCGTGTGCGCGAAAGTCAGGATTGTGGCACTGACATAACCCGGCAACGCCAGCGGCACTGCCACGGTGAAAAATGCATCCAACGGTGAAGCGCGCAAGGTCGCAGCAGTTTCCAGCGGAGCATCGCCAACTGCTTCAAATGCTGTTTGCAGTGGCTGCACCATGAACGGCAGTGAGTAGAAGAGCGAGGCAATGACAAGGCCAGTGAACGTAAACGGCAACGGCCCGATGCCCAGAAACGCGGTGAGCTGACCCAGTGGACCCTCCGGACCCATTGCCAGCAACAAATAAAAGCCAATGACAGATGGTGGCAGCACCAGCGGTAGCGCCACAATCGCGCCGACCGGCCCCTTCCACCAACTGCGGGTGCGCACCAGCCACCATGCCAGCGGCGTGCCCACCGCAAGCAGGATCAGCGTGACGACACCAGCCAGTTGCAGCGTGAGCCAGAGTGCCTGCCATTCATCAGCGCTCAGTAGCATCCATTACTCCGGCAGCACGAAGCCATGGCGCACCAGGACATTGCGTGCGGACTCGGTTTGCATGTAGGCAGCAAAACGCGCAGCAGCAATGTTGTTCGCAGCACGCTGCGTGATAATGAAGCCTTGCTTCAGGGGATCGTGCAACGTATCAGGGATCAGGAAATAGCCGCCTTCACTCGCGAGTTCCGGACTCATTGCCAACGCCAGCGCGATGATGCCGATCTGCGCCGCTCCCGTTTGCACGAATTGCGCGGTCTGCGCGATGCTCTCGCCATATACAAGCTTCGGCTCCAGTTGCTCCCACATGCCGCTGGTCCGCAGCGCTTGCTCGGCGCGCTGGCCGTATGGCGCATGCAGGGGGTTGGCAATGGCAATGCGGGCGAAACGTGCGTCAGCAAGATCGGCCAGCGTCATGCTGCTGGCATCATACTCAGCACTCCATAGCACGATGCGCCCAACCGCGTAAGGTTGTACTTCTGAAGCGGCGAAACCGGCGGCAGCCAGCGCGCGCGGGTAGGCAATGTCGGCAGAGAAATAGAGATCGAAAGGTGCGCCTTGCTGGATCTGGGCGTTGAACGTGCCCGAGGAACCGTATACCGGCTCTACTTCATCAGCGGGGTGGGCCTGAGTGAAAGCAAGGATCAGTTCGTCCATCGCAAACTTCAGGTCTGATGCAGCAGCGATCGTGATCTTTTCAGCATGCAGGCTTGCCGGCAACAAGACGCCTAACACTAGCAGTAGCCGAAAGAATTTCATGGCCTAGAAACTGATGTCTTTTTCATAGGCGTGGATGAACTGACCCTGCGGTGCGATTAGTCCGGCGCCCGCAGCAAAAAATGCCGTGCGTTCTTCCGGGCCCATCATT
>CAMDML010000050.1 GCA_945902215.1 Klebsiella pneumoniae
GCGCTGCCCGCGCGCCTCTATGCGCGCCCAGTTGAGTTGTATGCTGGTGCGCATTTGGGTGCCGCCGATCTCGTCGACTATTTGCAGCGTCTGGGTTACCGCGCAACAAACCGGGTGAGTGGACCCGGTGAATTTCAGGCGAACGGCGCAGTAGTGCGCCTGCAAACGCGCGGCTTCGAGTTCTGGGACGGCAGCGAAGACAGTGTGTTCATGGAAGCCGGCTTCTCCGGCAACCACATCGCCTATTTGTCCGGCCGGGCCGAGAACGGCGACCTCTCTCTCGTACGCCTCGAACCGGTGGAGATTGCGCAGATCAACCCCGCCACTGGGGAAGACCGGTTGCCTGTCTCCCTGAAGGATGTACCCGAGGCCTTGGTACACGCAGTGATCGCAGTCGAAGACCAGCGCTTCTACAGCCATTATGGTGTTGATCCCATCGGCATCGCGCGCGCGCTGTGGACCGACTTGCGTGCCGGCGCGTTTGTGCAGGGCGGCAGCACCCTGACCCAACAGCTTGTCAAAAATCTTTACCTCAACCGTGACCGCACGCTGCGCCGCAAGATCGAAGAAGCACTGATGGCGGTCGCACTGGATTTCCGCTTCAGCAAAGATGAGATCCTCACCGCGTATTTGAACGAAGTATTTCTCGGCCAGCAGGGCAATCGTGCGATCCACGGTTTCGCGCTGGCGGCACAGCATTATTTTGGCCGGCCATTGAATGAACTGACACTCCCTGAGCTGGCAACGCTGGCCGGTCTGGCGCGCGGTGCTTCCTATTACAACCCCTTGCGCAATCCGGAGCGCGCCACGGAGCGCCGCAATGTGGTGCTCGCGCTCATGCGCGACCTTGACTACATCACCACCCAACAACACGACCACGCGCGCGCCGCCACCCTCGTAACAAGCAGCAAGCCGGCGGTTAGTGGCACGGGCTATCCCGCTTTCATGGAGCTGGTATACAGCGATCTTGAGCGCGACTACGATGCTGCCGCACTGCGCACCGAAGGCCTGCGCATCTTCACCACGCTTGACGTGCTGATGCAGAGCAAAATGGAAGCATTGCTCGATCAGTCGGTTACTGATGTGGACCGGCGCCACGATGAGGATGCAGATCTGGAAGCGGCGATAGTCATCACCGACGCCAACTCCGGCGAAGTACGCGCACTGGCCGGCAGCCGCAAGCGCGGCTACACCGGGTTCAATCGCGCACTGCATGCGTCGCGGCCGATCGGCTCGCTGGTGAAGCCCGCGGTATATCTCACCGCGCTGGAAACTCCCGACTTTCATCTGGCCTCGGTACTCGCCGATGAACCTGTAGAGATCCGGATGCAGGACGGCCAATTGTGGCAGCCGCAGAATTACGAGGAAACCACGGAGGGCGATGTGTACCTGTACGATGCGCTGCAGCGTTCGCTGAATCTCGCCACTGTTGATCTCGGCATGAAGCTCGGCGTGGAAAAAGTCACTGCGATGCTGGCCCGGCTTGGCTACAGTAAGGACGTGCTGCCGTACCCGTCTGTGCTACTCGGCGCAGTAGAGATGGCGCCCATTGACGTTGCACAGCTGTATCAAACACTGGCCGCCAATGGTTTTCGTTCACCGTTGCGCGCCGTGGAAGCGGTGAGTACCGCGCAGGGCACACCGTTGACCTGGTACGGCATCAAGACCGAACAAGTCGCAGACCCTGCGTCGATGTTCCTGTTGGAACATGCCCTGCAAGGCGTGTTCGAACGCGGCACCGCAAGAACCGTCAACACGCGCCTGCAAACCCACTTGCCGCTGGCGGGCAAGACCGGTACCACCAACGATTTGCGTGATTCCTGGTTTGCCGGCTACGGCTCCGATCTTGTCGGCGTGGTATGGCTTGGTTACGACGACAACCGCGAAACCGGTTTGACCGGTGCCACCGGCGCGCTACGGGTGTGGACCGACGTGATGCGGGCGCTCGATATCCAGCCCCGGGAGAGCACCTCACCCGCCGACATCGAGTGGGATACTGTGCCGCTTGCTGCGGCTGCTGATCCGCTTGAGCGCAATTGCCGCGAAACACTCTCCTTGCCCTTCCGCGCCGACCGTCTGCCCGATGCGGCCTGGAGTTGTGCAGACGATGCCACACTCTTCGAGCGACTCATTGACCGCATTCGCAATTAGGGAAACTCCATGCTGCGCATTTTGCTGCTGACTGTACTTGCTGCCTTAACCGGCTGCACCAGTCTTGATCCGCCCGCAACACCCGCCCCGGTAGAAACGCTCGAAGTACCGTCTGCCCCGGCACCGACGGAACGCCCACTCGTTCGCACGCCACTACCCACTGTTAGCGAGCCGCGGGGTTCTGCGCCGGAACCGCCTCCTGTTGTCACGGCTCCGGCCACGCCCACCTCGACCCTGCTGACGCAAATCGATGCTGCGCTCAGCGCCGGCGAACTGGATCGTGCCGGCGCCTTTTGTGAGCGTGCGTTACGCATAGCGCCACGCGATGCCCAGCTTTGGTACAAACTGGCCAGCATCCGGATACTGCAACTGCGTTATGACGATGCTGATGGCACTGCACGGCGCGCACTGAGTTTTGCCGGCGCGGATGCGGCACTGACGCAGGCGATCAATGCCTTGCTGGCCCAAGTGGCCGCCGCGCGCGACGCGCCCTAAGCATGGCCGGCGTCACCTTTATCCGAGGCCTGCTTGCTGAACACGGCACAGATTTGCGGGGGTTGCTGTTCAGCTTTTGCGTCATCGCCTGCACTACTTCCTGCACTGTGCTGCCTGATACCGCCGCCATCCCGGTCAGCGCAACACCGCACACCATCTATTATATTTATCGCGACTGGCACACCAGCATCATGTTCGACGCCAATACGTATCGCGCGCTGAGCCAGTTGCCGCAGATCAATGAAGCGTTGGACACGGAAGTGGCGCCGGCGGGCTATGTGCGTATTGGTTGGGGCGACGGTGATTACTACACCGGCAAAAGCACCAGCGTTGCCACCGCCACACGCGCGTTGTTCGCGTCGCGCTACTCAGCAATACAGGTGATCGGCTACACCGCGGACCCCTTTGCCCGCATCCCGCAAGAAACGCGTGTTGCCCTGCACATTACGGACAGCGCGATGCAGGAGCTGGTGAAATATCTGGATACGTCATTTGCACGAAATGCAGAAGAAGCGTTGCTGCCCTTGCCCGCTTACGTTGAAAACTCCGGCGTCTTTTTCGAAGCCAGCCAGAAGTACGGCCTTCTCAACAACTGCAACACCTGGAGCGGAGAAGCCTTGATTGCCGCCGGCCTGCCCATTCGCAGCACTTTTCACCTCACTGCACAGAGCGTCTTTGAACAGGCGCGGGTGATCGCAGAGTACCAGCAAGCAAAGGTGTCTGAGTAACGTGATTCGCGAACTGCCCTGGCTCAAACAACTCGCCCTGAGGATCAAGTTACTCTGACCCCGATGCACGACCCCGATGCACGATGCATCTCTTTATTTGACTCTTACTTCTTTATGCCTGAAGCAGCTGGTGATGTGGTCATTCACCATTCCCGTTGCCTGCATGTGTGCATAGATGATCGTGGGGCCAACGAAGGTGAAGCCGCGCGTCTTCAGATCTTTTGAAATCCTTTCCGCCAGTTCAGTAACAGCTGGTACTTCCTTCATCGCGCTCCATTTGTTCTGGATGGGCTTGCCGTCAACAAAGCTCCAGATATATTTGTTGAAGGTGCCGAACTCCTCGCGCACTTTGATGAAGGCTTTGGCATTGGTGACAGACGCCTTAATCTTGAGGCGGTTGCGGATGATGCCTGGGTTCTGCAGCAGTTCTTCCAGTTTTTTCTCGTCGTAAAGCGCCACCTTGTTCCAGTCGAAGTTGGCGTAAGCCTTACGGTAGGCTTCGCGCTTGCGCAGTATCGTGATCCAGCTCAGGCCGGCCTGCACGCCTTCGAGGATCAGGAATTCGAACAGCTTTTTGTCGGTACGAACGGGGACTCCCCATTCCTTGTCGTGGTAAGCCTGATACAGCGGGTCTGCACCGGGCCAGGGACAGCGGTGTAGAGTCTTGGGCATGCGGCAGGGTGCTTTGCGGGGAGAAGGAGGCGTCAATGTAATTCAGTCAGGTGGGGATGGAAAGATGGCCATCAACGTCATATGCTCCCCCCGCACTCCAGACCGCAAACAACAACACGGAGAACCATCCCATGAAAAAGACCCTATCTATTACCGCTTTGGCTTTGCTGCTGTGCATGAACACGGCGAACGCGGACCAGGCATCCGACCGCGAAGAAATCCATGCACTGCTGTGGAAATACACGCGTGCGCTCGACACCCTGAATGCTGATGCCTACGCGGCCAATTTCACCGAGGACGGCGCGTTCCAGTCCGGTGCGACGGCGCTGACAACGGGGCACGATGCGTTGCGCGCGATGATTGAAGGCGTGAAGAAAGGCCAGGATGACCGTGCCGCCGCCGGCACTCCTTCTGGCCCGATGTACCACATGACGATGGACTCTTATATCGAGTTCGTTGACGCGGACCATGCGCGGCATCATTCGTACTGGCAAACGGTGTTCGGACCCGCCAAGCAAGGCGAAACGCCGCGGGTTGCGGCAGCCGGCTACGGCATTGACGATGTGGTACGCGTGAATGGCCAGTGGCAGATCAAACTGCGGAACGTTGCTGCAGAATAAGCGCCCAGTGGTTGCAGAATAGCCACAAAGTAATCAGTGGCCCGCGTGATTTTCCGGTTGCGCGGGCTCCACATGCAAGTGCCCCATCATGCCGGCTTCGGCATGATCAAGGATGTGGCAGTGGAACATCCACATGCCGGGACGGTCAAAAGTCACCGCGAGTTTTAGCTCACTCTTGTGCGGCACATCCACCGTGTCTTTCCATTCCGGCACCCGGCTTTCATCCAGCACCTGGAAAACGAAGCCATGGATATGGAAGGGATGGGAGAAGTCGGAGTCGTTCTTCACTGTCCACACCTGGGTTTCGCCGACACGCACCATCAGGGGCTTGGCATGATCGTGAGGCACACCATTGATGCCCATAATCACTTTGTTATCCCCGGTGATCTCGATGGTCAGATTGATTTCCTGCTCGATGGCGCCGGTGATGTCGATCGGCGCGATCGTGCGCAGCACTTCCGGTATCGGCTCAGGTGTCACCGCAGGTTCGTCGACGGTAACTATATTCAGAATGTCTTCCGCCAAGCGGTTGAAGGTCGTGCCGTAACCGCGATCTGTCGGATGCCAGCGCAAACCATCCGTGGTGCCAGGCGCATCGGGTGGCGTGAACACGAAGTCGGTGCGCTCACCGGGAGTCAGCGTGATCCGATCCAGGGTTTCAGTATGTGCCATCAGGCCGTTGTCGCCACCGAGGCGAATGAACGGCGTGCGTTTGTAGCGTAGCGAGTAATAGCGTGAACGGGTCGCGTTGATTACACGCCAACGTTGCTGCTTTCCCTGCCGTACCTTCAAAGTCGGCATGACTTTGCCGTTGACCAGCAGCACTCTGCCTTCGCGTCCGAACAAGTCGCCAAAGGCAGTGCCAACGTTTGCAGGCAGAAACTGGCCGTTCTCATCCAGACTCATGTCGGACAGCATCACCACCAAATCATCGCCGAAAACGTCCGGATCGTTTGGATCCTCAACAACAATCGGACCATACAGCCCCCAACCCACCTGTGCCGCGGAATTGATGTGGGGGTGATACCAGAAAGTGCCGGCGTCATTGACGATGTAGTCGTAGGTGAACGTACCGCCGGCGGGGATCGGATCCTGCGTGAGCCCGGGCGCGCCATCCATGTTGTTGGGAAGACGCATGCCGTGCCAGTGGATTGACGTGTCTTCGCTTACCTTGTTGGTGAAGTGCACGATCAGTCTGTCGCCCACTTGCAGTTTCAGCAGCGGGCCCGGCAGCGAACCGTTGTAAGTCCACACGGGCGTAAGCGTACCGGGCACGATTTCCATCTGGGTAATAACAGCTTCCAGATTGACTTCGAGAATGTGCGGATCAGGGTTGAGGTCTTCGGGGAGTGTCAGCGCAAGGTCGTCATCCCAGCCAGCAGGCTGCTCGACTTGCGAGGCATGCAACATGTCCTGCGCACTGACAAACGGGCAAAGGAACAACAATAACAACAGGGTCAGCAGCAAAAGCCTGGGCATGGACGGGCCTTCTTAATGATGCCTTCAAAATACCCCTATGAAAAAACAAAAGCGAGCCGGGTGGCTCGCTTTTGTTGATCTATCACAATCTTTCGCTGATTCTGGCAGTGCTTTCGAAAGTGCTTTCAGAGGTACTCAAGAATGCCGATAAAAACTGCAGTGAGCACCATGCTGCTGGTGATCACACCGCGCACGGTGGTCAGCGGACCTTGCTTGCCGAACAGCGCATTGGCTTCAAGCGCAACGATGATGGCGATCGAGAGCCACCAGCCGAGCGTTGGCGTGGAAAAACCATAACCTGCGCCGCCAATGAAGTGCGGGCCGGCCAGCATGCCGAAGGCCATCGGGCCGGAGAACAGTACGTTAGTGCGTGAGGCCAGTGCGGCTTTGGCGCCGGCGGCAGCGGCATCACCCCCTTGCACAATACCAAGAACGATTTTCTGGTTGGGCCAGATCACGAGCCACACGTTCAAGAACATCACGGTTGCCAGCAAGGCGCCGACGACGATGTAACCGTTCAGCCGGTTCAGCATAATCACTTCTGCCAGCAACAGCAGGCCTGTCAGGAAGGTGAACATCGCGCCCCAACGGAACCACCACAGTGCGCTGGGTGCGAGTTTGGCTTTCGCGTCCTTCAAACCTTCGGGAGTCGCCGCTTTGAAGTAGCCGCCCTGCACAAAGTTGAAGTAATAGAGCATGCCGATCCAACCGATACCGAACAGCAGATGGCCCCACCGTGTCAGCATCATGAACAGATTATGTAGATTCTCCATGGGATGTCCTCGTGTTGTTATAGGGATTCTTTGCTTACTGATGAATCGTCGCGCTGCGGGAATGCTTATGGCAAGAATACCATCTATAAATGGGGACAGACCACGTTTACCCGCATAAACGGGGACAGACCACGTTTACCCGCATTTTATTTGTGGTCTGAATCAAGGTCCGCTTGAGCGGGTAAACGTGGTCTGTCCCCTTTGTCCTTCCCTTTGTCCTTTTCAGGTCGGTATTGTCAGCGTGGTTCGATCGCCCGCAGGTGGCGTAGCACCGACACCCACGCACCCAGCCAGCCGAGCAAACCGGCACCGGCAAGCACCAGGAAGCTGTTGCTCAAGCCCAAGCCAATCAGCCGGAATTCGCCCTCGTAGGTTTGCATCAGTGCCGACACCGGGCCCTGCATTAACCAGAGCGCGAGTGCAATCAACGCGACCGCAAGCAGGCCGCCGCCCACCCCGTACCACAACCCGGTATAGAGGAAGGGACGCGACACATAGGCATCCGTACCGCCGACCAGTTTCACGACAACAATTTCCGCACGCCGGTTTTCAATCGCGAGCCGTACCGTATTGCCGATCACCAGCACGACACCGACACCGAGCATCACTGCCAACAGCAAGGCCATGCGCGTGGCGAGCCGCACCATGGCGCTCAGGCGTTGTACCCACTCCAGATCGAGTTGCGCCACATCCACACCAGGCAACCCGGCGAGCGCGGCTTGCAGTTGCGTCACCGCTGCAGCGTCCTGCTGTGCCGGGCTGACCAAAAACACGGCGGGCAGCGGGTTTTCCTCAAGACCATTGAGCACTTCACCGAAACCTGATGAGGCCTGGAATTCCTGCAATGCTTCGTCGGCAGTGATCAGTTGGACAGTAGCGATGTCGCTGCGTGCAGCCAGCGTGGCGCCGAACTCGTCCAGTTGTTCCGCTGTCAGGTTGCTTTCCATGAACAGTGACAGGCTGCCGCTCGCGTCGAGACCGCTGCCGATCTGCTGCAGGTTCTGCAGCAACAAGAGCAGACTCAACGGCAGTGCGAGCGCAATGCCGATGACAGCCCATGTGAGAAAACTGGCAACAGGGTCAAGCAGCAAGCGCAAGAGGCTGTCTACTGCGATGGCCTGATGCTGTTCATATGCCGCGCCAAAACCGCCGCGGCCGGGTGCGCTGGAGGCGCCGGCCGGCTTGGTGTCATTCCTGCTGTTTCTGTTGTCGCTGCGCGCCATGTTCAACCCTGCTGCGGTTCGGCGCGGATGCGGCCGTGATCGAGCACCAGCATGCGGTGTTTCAGTTTGGCAATCAGGCTGAGGTCATGGCTGGCAATCAGTACGCTGACACCGACACTGTTGAACTGTTCGAATAACACCATAATCTCAGCGGCGAGTTCCGGGTCGAGATTGCCGGTGGGTTCGTCAGCGAGCAACAACGGTGGCTTGTTGACCACCGCGCGCGCGATGCCGACACGCTGCTGCTCGCCGCTGGAGAGAGCCACCGGGTTCTGATTTTCCTTGTGCAACAAGCCGACCTTATCGAGCGCGGCACGTACCCGGCGTGCGATGTCGCGCGAATCGAGGCCGGCAATTTGCAACGGCAAGGCGACGTTGTCGTACACCGTGCGATCAAACAGCAATTGATGGTCCTGGAACACAAGGCCGATGTTGCGCCGGTAAAAAGGCAACTGCCGCCGCGATATCTTGCCAAGATTCTGGCCGTTGACAATAACCTGCCCGCTGCTCGGCAGCTCCATCAGCATGATGAGTTTCAGCAAGGTGCTTTTACCGGCACCTGAGTGACCTGTAAGAAAGGCGAGTTCGCCGCGCGCAAGACGAAAGTCGATATGGCTCAGCGCGTCCTGGCCGCTCGAGTACCGCTTGCTGACATCATCAAATTGAATCATGCGCTCACGCTTGCCCGTCCGCAGCGCCGGCAAACAAGGCGTCGACAAAGGCTTCAGCTGCAAAGGGCCGCAAATCATCGGCTTTTTCGCCAATACCGATGAAGCGCAGCGGCAGGCCGAGTTCTTGCGCAATGGCGAACACCATGCCGCCTTTCGCAGTGCCATCGAGCTTGCTAAGAACAAGCCCGCTGACCTTCACCGCATCCTGAAAACTCCGCGCCTGGCTCAGTGCGTTCTGGCCGGTAGTGGCGTCGAGCACCAGCATCACTTCATGCGGCACATCGGGATCAAGTTTCTTCAGCACGCGCACGACCTTTTCCAGTTCCTGCATCAGGTTGCTCTTGTTGTGCAGGCGGCCGGCGGTGTCGGCTATCAGAATGTCTACTCCTTTTGCACACGCAGACTGGTACGCGTCGAAGATTACCGAGGCGCTGTCAGCACCCGTATGCTGGGCGACGACATTTACGTTGTTGCGATCGCCCCAGGCCTGCAATTGCTCAACGGCAGCGGCGCGAAAGGTGTCGCCGGCCGCAAGAAGCACGGAGCGTCCTTCCTGCTGGAAGTGCTTGGCGAGTTTGCCGATGGTTGTAGTTTTGCCGACACCGTTTACGCCAACCATGAGTATCACGAAGGGTTTGCCCGACGCGGGCGATATGTGCAGCGGCGCTTCGCAGGGCGCGAGCATGGTGCGCAGGATTTCTTTAAGGGCGACATACAGCGCATCAGAATCGGCAAGTTCCTTGCGCTTGAGACGCGCCGTGAGTTCACCAAGGATGGCAGCGGTGGCCTTGATGCCAACATCGGCGGTCAAGAGGCGCGTTTCGAGTTCGTCCAGCAAGTCCTGATCGATGGCTTTCTTGCCGAGCAACAGCGAACCGAGGCCTGCAGACAACGAAGCGCGGGTACGGCTGAGTCCGGCAAACAGTTTGCTGAAGAAGCCGCCGGATTTTTCTTCAGGCTTGCCGATGCCAAACATAGAGAAAACTGCTGCGAAGGAGATAAGTTCGCATGCTAACAGTCATCGGGCTTGGTGTTCCAGCAGCCAGCAGGCACAATGCATGAACACTGTTATTTTACGGCTCCCACGCATGCCAATTACATCCGACAAACCCCGCAACCGTTTGCGCATCATCGGCGGCGACTGGCGCAGCCGCATTGTCGAGTTTGCTGATACTCCCGACGTGCGCCCCACCCCGGACCGCGTACGGGAAACCCTGTTCAACTGGTTACAGCCAGTGATAGCTGGTGCGCACTGTCTCGATGTGTTTGCCGGCAGCGGCGTACTCGGCTTTGAAGCACTCTCGCGTGGTGCGGCCTCTGTAGTAGCGCTCGAACTCGATCCGAAAGCGGCAACCGCCATTCGCCTGAATGCAAAGACCTTGCAGACCGCCAAGCTCAAACTGGAACAGCGCAGCGGTCTGGAATGGCTCGGCAGCAACGTGCAACAGCAGCGTTTCGACGTGGTGTTTCTTGATCCGCCGTTCGCCGCCAATTTGTATGCCGATTGCTGCCGCTTGCTTGCGGAGCAGCAGTGGCTGGCGCCAAGGGCATTGGTGTATCTGGAATCAGGCGCGAGCCTGGAAACACTGACATTGCCGGAAGGCTGGAAACTCATCCGGCACAAACGCGCAGGGGCGGTGCATTACGGATTGTGCGAAGCGCCCGTGGTGCGCGCAGCCTCATTTAACTGAGTGCGCCAATCGTCCGCCGGCAACGCTGTTGCTTGTTCATGGAAAGTCAGTCTTTCTTGTGAAAGGTAAACTCTATTTCCACCAGCGCCTTCAGCGGCAAAGCAGCAACGCCGATTGACGTTCGCGCTGGAGGGTCTGCCTTGATGTTGTTGAAGACTTTTTCCCAGGCCACGTTGATGTCGGCAAACTTGTCCATCTCGGTGGTGAAGATGCGAGCGATGACCAGATGCTCGAATCCCAAATCAAACTCTTTCATCAACACCTGCAAATTCTCAAGAATTTTGTCAGCCTGCACACCGACAGTGTCACCCACAAGGGCGCCGGTCTTGGGATCCTGAGCCAACAATCCGCTCATGAAGTAGTTGGAGCCGGCTTTCACCAAATGACTGTATTTGAAAGCAGGCTTTGACAGTTTTTTGGACAGATAGGCTTTACGCATAAAAGGGGCTCGCGGCGAAAAACAGCAAAATGCAGCAAAATGGGGACAGACCACATTTACCTGATTCGCTGTTCCCGTGTCACGATTATTTTGCAGTTAAATGTGGTCTGTCCCCATTTTTGGGTAAATGTGGTCTGTCCCCATTTTTGTGTCCCCATTTTTGACACGGTATAATGCGCAGCATTCAACCGTTTGAGCCTGCCCCATGAAAACAGTGGTTTATCCCGGTACTTTCAATCCGATCACCAATGGCCATACCGACCTGGTGCAGCGCGCATCCGGTATTTTTGAGCACGTGATCGTGGCTGTCGGCACCAGCACGCAGAAGGCGGGCGGCATGCCTTTGGAGCAGCGGGTGGAGCTGTGCAAAAAGGTGCTCTCCAGCATGAAGAACGTAGAGGTGGTTGGCTTCACGGGTCTGCTGGCTGACTTCGTGCGCTCGCGTGATGCCAACCTTATTCTGCGCGGCTTGCGCACCGTGGCCGACTTCGAATACGAATTTCAGTTGGTCGCCATGAACCGTGTGCTCGCGCCGGAAATTGAAACGATGTTCCTTGCCCCTGCTGAACATCTCGCCTTTATTTCATCAACGCTGGTGCGCGAGATTGCCTCCTACAGCGGCGACATCTCCCGCTTCGTTGATCCGGTGGTAGCTGCCGCGATGAAGAATGGCGGCACCTGAAGCATGGCGCTGATCATCACCGATGCATGCATCAACTGCGATGTGTGCGAGCCAGAGTGTCCCAATCACGCGATCTCGCTGGGGCCGGAGATTTACGTCATCGACCACGCGCTTTGCACCGAGTGTGTCGGGCACTTTGAAACGTCGCAATGTGTTGAAGTGTGTCCGGTGGCGTGCATTCCGCTCGACCCGGAGCACAAGGAAAGCCGCGAAGAACTTTACGCGAAATATCTGCGTATTACCGGCAAAACTGCCGAAGCTCACTCCCCGCCAAAGCTGGGATCGCAGTCGTAAGGGTAGACGTAACCGTCTCCTTTGCGCCAGGACATGTATCTTGCCGCTTTGCCGGCAAACACCTCCGCGTCTTCCGTTACCTGCGTCAGGAACAGGGTCTGGCCATCGGCGCTCAGCTTGAAGCGCTCGGTCAGCCGAATGTTGTCGCTGTGGCTGAAACCGTTGTTCATGAACGAACCGGAGGCAATGTGCGTTGTGTCCACGACGAGCTCATCCCCTTCCCAGTGTCCCACCGAGTGGCCACTCTTCGAATGCGGCACATCGGCCGGCGGATGCGCGCGGCCGTCGAGGAAGATCAGCCGCACCATGTCGTAGTACTCCACCCTGAACACAATCAGTTTTGCATCCTGATGGATTTCCATCGGGAACGGCGCCTGCATGTAAAACGCCACAGAGGGCGCCGCACAGGCAAATTCACGGGTTAATTCAACCGCAAAATCGTAGGACTCGACCTGAGCCTTGGCGGCATCGCTCAATTGCAGGCCGCTGTATTCGCCCTCGCCCAGTTCGCCGGCGCCGGCATCGTTGATGAACACAGCATCGGGCGGCAGTTTGTCGAACAGAACCCGCCCCTCAGGTGAAGGAACCAGTTGCGCATTCCAGAAGCCGCTGAAGTCGGGCGTTTGCGCCTGGGCCAGCGGCGCCAAGAGCACCGATAATAAAGAGAGCACCGATACTAAAGAGAGCAGTGACAATAAATAGAAGGATGACTTGCGCATGGTTCAGTCCGCTTCGCCGGGCGGCGGTGGTGCTGCCTGCCCGATCAGTTCGTGGCCATCGGCAAAGGTGACTTTGCTGATGCGCATGTAGGATGTGCCATCACGGGCCGGAAAGCCGAGAACAGTGATCTCGTCTCCCGGTTTCAGCGAATCCCGGCTCCAGCCGCGGCGGCGCAGGATGTTCGGGGAATTGGTTTCGGCGCGCCACTGCACAGTTTGTCCGCTCGCATCGGTGACATTGAACGTCAGCATGCCGTGCGGGTTGCTGAAGCGGAAACTCTCAACCACGCCCTTGACCTCAGTGGTGCCTTCAGCGACGAAATGCACAGCGAACGAATGATGGGCCTGCGCGAGAGGAATCAGCAGCAGCGTGAACAGGAATAGCAGCGGCTTGGCGCCATTTTTACCGTACTGCAGCATGATGACCCTTCTCTGTGTGGTCTCGGGATGTGTGGCACATATTAACGCTGGCACTTGGGGCAGTAAACGGTGGTGCGTTGCCCCAGCCGGAACTCCGTTAGCGTTGAGCGGCAGTTTACGCAGGGTTCGCCACCGCGCCCGTACACATTCAGCGACTGTTTGAAATAACCCGGCTTGCCGTCGCCGCCGATGAAGTCGCGCAAGGTGGTGCCGCCGGAAGTGATCGCACGTTTGAGCACAGCCTTGATCTCGGCGACCAGCGCTGTGTACTGCGCACGGGTTACGCTGCCGGCTTTGCGACGCGGCGAGATGCCGGCAGGAAACAGCGCTTCGTTCGCATAGATGTTGCCCACGCCGACGACGATGCGCTGGTCCATGATGAAACTTTTAACCGGGGCCTTGCGCTTGCGCGACCGCGTGAACAAATACTCTGCGGTGAAATCTTCCGCCAGGGGTTCGGGACCCAGCCCGGCCAGCAGCGGATGTTCATCTACATTCCCTTTCACCCACAGCATGCAACCGAAACGGCGCGGATCATGGAAACGCAGAACCTTGGCGCCCGTCAGCAGAATGTCCACGTGGTCGTGTTTGCGCACCGGCTCGTCCGGGCTGACGATACGCAAGCTGCCGGACATGCCCAGATGCACCAACAGGCACCCGGCTTTACTACGCAGGATCAGGTATTTGGCGCGGCGCTCAATGCTGTCGATACGTTGCCCAGGGAGTTCGCGGGCAAGGGTGGCGGGTATCGGCCAGCGCAGGCGTTTTTCCCGCACCAGCACGGCCTCCACGCGCCGACCTTCGACATGTGGAGCTATTCCCCGGCGGGTGGTTTCGACTTCGGGTAATTCGGGCATGCGACTGCTCTTTAATGCCCGCGTGAGAACCTTTGCGAGTTCCATCGAGCCACTAAAATCAATACTTATATAGACAGTTAGGGCTTGCTAACCATTCGAATCTGCCCCTCTGCAAGGTTTGCCAGCCCACCCGAGTTGGCGCACGCTTTGCGCCTCTACCCGCGTTGCGATTGTCGCCCGTCAGCAGTAGGCATGCCACAGTAAAAACGGGCTTCGCCGGTCAACTGGTTTGGGCTAAGTGTCTTATCTTAAAGCTACCGTTCAGTAACGATTCAGCTATGCTGCACAACCATGCTTGAAACCAGTTTCGTTCGGAAAAACAGCAGGCTTATTACGTCAGGGTGTTGACCTCGGTCTACCGAAATCAGACGATACCCGCCTCGGTCTCCGGGTGAGCAGGGGTCTTGAGCGTACCCATGACGCAACCGTGGAGGTTCACAAAATGAGCAAACCAGTCTCGTATCCATCGCTAAAAGCCTTGGGCGTTGCCGTGGCTCTGGGCCTGATGCTCGGCGGCTGTGAGTCGACCCAGTCAAGCTCCAGTAGCTCATCCTCCATGCCGTCGATGCCCAGTTCGTCATCCTCGCCGTCCTCTCCTTCAGCTCCATCGATGCCCAGCTCTTCGTCGTCGTCCTCTCCTTCAGCTCCATCGATGCCGAGCGCTTCCTCCTCGTCATCGCGCTCTTCCCCCTCTATGCCCAGTTCCAGCAGTTCGTCATCGAGCTCCGGAAATCCATCCACCGCTTCATCGTCGAGCTCCTCACAAGGATCCGAGAACGACTCCGATAGCGGCAAAGAAAGTGGCGATGAAAGTGGCGATGAAAGTAGTAATGCAGGGGGCGCAGAAAACGGCGAAGGTGGTATTGCTGCAAATGTTTCCGTCAACGGCACCACGATACCGACTCCGGGCAGCCCGCTGCCTGGTATGCCCGGGGTTCCCGGAATGCCTGGGGCACCGGGTATGCCAGGGATGCCGGGCACTAGTCCCGGAATGCCGGGAGCTCCGGGCATGCCAGGCAGTATGCCTGGCGGCACGACCGGAGGCGGCAGTACTGCAGGTGCCAGCGACGATCCATTCGGCGGGATCGGTACAGGCACCATGACGGCGTCGGAACGCCGTGCCGCGCTCGATGAAAGACTGCAGCGTGGTTACTCCGTTTTCGACGGCATGATCCTTGGTGAGCGCGAACGCGCACAAAATGACGCCGACGAAGCCGGCAGCACAGTCATGGGCGCTGGCGCTGGTGGTGGTGGTGGCGGCGAAGCTGGTGGCAGCGATGAAGGTGGTGCAAGCGAAAGCCCGATTGTTGTCGCCTCAAACACGGCCACCGGGGGCGCTGGCCCGATGCCCGCAGGCGGTCCGCAACGTGAAGGCGAATTTGACAACCAGAACCAACCGTCCTTTCCTGTGCCTGGAGACATTCCCAACGGTGACGACGACGATGTAGTGGCGCGCCAGTTGCGTGAAGCCGCAATGACCGAACCCGATCCGGATCTGCGCGAAAAACTCTGGGATGAATATCGCAAATACACAGGACTCAGCCAGTAAGCGCAGACCCATATTATTCAGTAATAAAAGGAACACATTGCAAGGTCAATGTTCCAGGACACGCTCATGACCAAACTGATCCAGCCCCTATTGCTGCTGCTGACCCTGGCCGCCTTGGGCGCCTGCAGCACCCAAACCGTAAAAAGCACCACGGTCACTCCGCTTGTATCCAGCAATACCCCCATCATGGAGACCGAACTGCTTGATGTAGGCATCGGGATTTTTGATCCGGGCCTGGAAGACATTCAGTCCAACCGCGAGGAACTGACTTTTGCCGATGTGCGCCTCGCCGAAACCCAGTATGTATCGTATCTATTGGCCCAGACACTGCAAAGCAACGGGGACTGGGGCGTGGTCAGGGTAATGCCGCATGAACTGTCCGCAACCGATCTCGCCGTGCGCGGCATGATTCTGCAGAGTGACGGCGAAACGATGCGCCTGCATATAACAGTCACAGACGCCACCGGCGTGGAATGGATCGACAAGGAGTATAAAGAGGTGGTCAGCCAGTACAGTTACGACCCCCGCTTGAGCCGCGCCCAGGATTCGTTTCAGGGTTTGTATAACCGCATTGCCAATGACATCCTCGCGTATCGGCAGCAGAACTTGAGCTCAGCAGAGCTCGTCAACATCCGTACGGTGGCGCGAATCCAGTTTGCAAAAAGCTTTGCACCACAGGTGTTTGACCAGTATCTGGCAACCAACGGCCGCGGCATCATCACCCTAGCCCGGCTGCCCGCCGCAAATGATCCGCTGCTCGAACGCATCGACACCATCCGTGAGCGTGACTATCTGTTCGTGGATGCACTGCAAGACTACTACGGCAATTTCTATCGTCAGATGTCCGGGCCATACACCGAATTCCGGCGTATAAGCTACGAAGAAGTGATGAAGTACGACAAGATTCGCGCCGCCGCACGTCGCAATATGGTGCTGGGTGCGGCAGCTATTCTTGGTGGACTTGTCGCCACGCAGAGCAGCAACAGTGCAGTGCAGTATTCGGCTTATGGCGGGTTGTTCGGTGGCGGCTACCTGATCAAGGATGCCTTCAACAAACGCGACGAGGCACAAATGCAGGTCGAAGCACTCGCCGAGTTGGGCAATTCGCTTGAAGCGGAGATCACGCCGCAAACCATTGAGCTCGAAGAGCGGATTGTCACCCTGACCGGCTCCGTTGAATCCCAGTATGACCAGTGGCGCGAAATTCTCGCTGACATTTATGCGAGCGAGACCGGCGCCGAGCAATAGGCCGGAGCCGGGGCAGTTCCGTATAATCTGCACGATATTGCGCACGAGTAATCAATTGAACTTTTAGTTGTACCAAAGAACGTACTCAAGACAGCCCCAACATGACCGAAGTAACTCCAGAGAACAACACGCCGCAAGCGGCGCCAACCAGCCGTGAAGCTCCCCTGTTGGGGATGGGTGATCAGGCTCACTTCCAACGCTACCAGCAGAACAGCAACAAGGTGCTGTGGGGCATATTTGCATTACTGTTTGTGCTCGCGGGTGGGGTGTTTTTCGTGCTGCCCGCCCTGGTTACTCCACCCGATCCTGCTTCTGCTGTTGTAGTGGTGCCGACTGCCACCGGACCGACAGCACCTGCGCTGTCACCTTTCGATGAAGCGCAAAAGATGCGCCAGCGCGAAGGCGCGCAGAATGCGCTCGCAGTCTTGCTTGAATTGCAGGAAGAGCTCGAAACCAAGCAAGTACTTGACTGGGCCGCAGCGCCGTTCAACGCCGCGCTGGATCAGGCGCGGCTGGGCGACGAAGCCTATCGTACACAACAGTTCATCGATGCCAATACCTTGTATCAAGCCGGCGCAGATGCCTTGCAGTCCATCAAGGACGGCGAGGGGCTCATGTTTGCCAAGGCATTGGAAGACGGCAATGTAGCGCTAGCCGCAGGCGATGCCGCGGCGGCCACTGCCGCATTCAGTCAGGCCTTGTTGATTGATCCCACCAGCAGCGCCGCAGTGGCCGGCCTTGAACGCGCCAATGTACTCACCGATGTGCTGGCACTTCTCGACAGCGGTCGCACCTTGCAGGCCAACAACCAGTTCGAGGATGCGCGCGAACAATATCGTCAGGCGCAGGCGCTTGATGCTGCGAATACCGATGTGAGTACCGCGATACAGCAAGCCAATAGCGCCATTGCCAACCGTGAGTTCGCCGCCGCCATGTCGCGTGGCTATGCTGCTCTGCAGGGTGGCGAACCGGATGCAGCACTGCGCGCATTCGAACAAGCGCTGGCGATGCGACCAGGCTCAGCTGAAGTGGAAGCTGCCATGCAACAAGCGCGCGACACGCAGACGTTTGATGCCATTTCGGTACACATCGATGCCGCCGTGCAGCATGAAGACAATGAAGAATGGGCGCAGGCCGTGGTGGCATGGGACGAAGCGCTGGCTATCGATCCCAATCTGGTCGATGCGGTACAAGGGCGCGAGCGCAGCGATAGCCGCCGCAAACTCGACGACTTCCTGTTGAATACCATTGCCAATCCATTGCGCGTGGCTGAAGCGGAAATAAACACCCAGACCAGACAGGTATTGACGGATGCTGCGCGCCTGCTTGCTCCCGGTCCGCGATTGCAAAGTCAGATCACCCAGATCAACAGTTTTCTGGAGCGCGCCCTCGTGCCGGTAACCATGCAGTTGCAATCCGATGGCCTGACCATGGTTACTGTGTACCGGGTAGGCGACCTCGGGCTGTTCACCAGCCATACGTTGAGCCTGTTGCCCGGCCAGTACACGGCGGTAGGCGTGCGCGCCGGTTATCGTGACGTGCGTCAGGAATTTGTCATCGGCCTCGATGGCGAGGCTCCGGTCGTTACCGTCGCATGCAGCGAAGCCATCTGAGCGCGGAACGAACCATGACTGAGCAAAACCCGCATTTCCAGAGCCCCGATGACGAACCGATAGTTCCGATCGAGTTCACCCCGGTCAACGCCATTCGCCGCGGTGAAAGGTGGCGGCCCAGTACCGCGCAAGTCGCGGTTGGTGGAGCGCTGGCGCTGTTCGCCGGCGTTGCGTGGTTCGTGCTAACCGCCCGGTCGGTATTTTTCGATGTACGGCCACTGACCAGCTCAGTCGCCGTGTCAGATCCGCTCGCGATTCAAGTTGGTCCGCGCTACCTGATCCGCTCGGGCGCCATCGATGTTGCCGTGCAAGCAGAAGGGTATTACGCCTACATGGGCACGCTGGTTGTGGGTGACGCGCAAGCCCAAACATTTGCCATTGAATTGATTCCCTTGCCCGGCTTTCTCGATCTCGATACCGGGGCCGTGACCGGGGCCGAGGTAAGCGTTGACGGCGAGTCCGTTGGCCTCACGCCATTGACGCAGCTCGAGCTCGCTGCCGGTGAACATACCGTCACCGTACGCAAGGAACGCTACGAGAGTGCGGAAACTCTCGTCACGATGGAAGGGCGCTCCACCTCGCAGAACTTGTCGCTGGAATTGTTGCCCGCGTGGGCCCTTGTGAATGTGGCAACGACACCGTCGGGCGCAACTGTCAGTGTCGATGGTGTTGATGTTGGGCAGACGCCGCTCATCACCGAAATTCTTGCGGGCAAACATGAGGTGCTGGTCAAACTCGCTGCGCACAAAGCCTGGACGGACAGCGTCGAAGTCACCGCGCGCATGGATCAGGCCTTGCCGTCAATTACTCTGGAACCGGCCGACGGCCTCGTGCTGCTGCGCTCCACGCCAAGCAACGCCAGCGTCACGGTCAACGGCGTCTATCAAGGCCAAACACCCCTGGAGCTGAGCCTGGCACCGGATACAAATCATGATCTCGTCTTTTTCGTGAACGGTTACCAGGAGGCGCGCCAGCAGGTGCGCACCAGCGCCGATGGCGAAAGCGCGGTCAATGTCGCGCTGGACCCGATCCTGAGCAGTGTGCGCATTACCGCTACCCCAGCTGATGCGGAGCTGTACGTGAATGGCGCAGCGCGCGGCAACGCCAACCAATCGATAGAGCTTCTCGCCGCTAGTCAGAGCATTGAAATCCGCCGCGAGGGTTACGTGCCGTATTCCACCAGTTTCATCTCGCGCCCCGGCCTGGTACAGGAACTTGCTGTCACCTTGAAGAGTCTGGAACAGCAACGCGTCGAAGCGATCAAGACCGAGATCGCCACCATCAACCTGCAAACCCTGAAACTGCTGTATCCCGGCAGTTTTGTCATGGGTGCCTCGCGGCGCGAAGCAGGCAGGCAGGCAAACGAAGTGATCCGCAACGTAACCCTGACCAACCCGTACTATCTGTCTCTGGCCGAAGTCACCAATGAACAGTTTGCGGCCTTCGATCCCGACCATTCCTCCGGCATTCTCGAAGGTAGAACGCTGGCCAATCCCAATCAACCGGTCGTACAGGTCACATGGGAGCAGGCGGCGCGCTACTGCAATTGGTTGAGCGCGCAGGAACAGTTGACGCCGTTCTATGTCAGCGATGGCGAGAACATTACGGGCATTAACGCAACCAGCACCGGTTACCGTCTGCCAACTGAAGCGGAATGGGAATGGGCTGCACGCGTTGCCGGCGACCCGAACAGTCTGTTGCGTTTCCCCTGGGGCGCGGAACTACCACCTCCAGCCAACCACGGGAATTATGCGGACATTTCTGCCGCGCAGTTTCTTGGCCGGATTCTGGTCAATTACAACGACGGCTTCATGGGCACCGCACCTGTTGCCAGTTTTGCGGCGAATGCCAACGGTTTTTACGACATGGGCGGCAACGTTGCCGAATGGGTGCACGACTACTATGGCACGGCCGGCCTTATTGGCAGCGCAGTGGAAACCGATCCGGTCGGACCCGACGGCGGCACGTACCATGTGATCCGCGGTTCCAGCTGGGCACACGGCACTGTTACTGAACTGCGCCTGTCATTCCGCGATTACAACAACGGTCCGCGTGACGATGTGGGTTTCCGCATTGCGCGATATCTGGGTGAATAACTTGACGCGAATGGCGCTGATATTTTTCCTGCTGCCACTGTGCATACTGCCTGCACAGGGCGCGGAACCCGCGCCTGTGGCAACAGAAACTACAGCGGCCAATACTGCCGCACCGCCTGAAGACATCGACGCAGCTTTGGCCGAAGAAATCCGCGTTGCGGAAGAAGCCGCGGCGAACGCGCCCGCAGCGGACACCAACGAGCCGTTCATTCCCACAGTGCAGATTTCCGAAGATCTGTCCGTATCTTTCCCTGTAGACATCTGAGCCTATGAAGCAACAAGCCCTTTTTTCTGATTTCCTCTATCAGGTTTTCTCACTGATCATTGCGTTGATCCTCGTCCACGCATACTACGTTGCCGTGGTGCGCCCCAACGCCGATGCCGTGCTCGCGCAGCAGGTTATTTTGCAGGAGACGCAGCCGGACTACGTGCAGGAAGTATCGCTTTACGTTGTACTGAAAGATTACGAGCAGGAATCCGAGATCATCATAATGTTCTGGGCATTGGCGATTATTGCACTTAAATTGAAGCGTAATCGCGACGAAGCTCGCCTGCTGGACCGCAAACTGTTGAATCTGGCCGACGGCATGAGCATCCTGCCGCAGGATGCGCGCGAGCATGCGCGGGCCTTGCAAGCCTTGCCACCATTGGAGCGCGGCTATTTGCTGCCGCGTGCGCTCTTGTCCGGGCTGCACCGCTTTGCCGCCACGCGCAACATCCAGGATGTTTCCAGCACGGTAAAGGATGTGTGCGGCATCGAGGCCGATCGTCTCGACAGCGAGCTTGCGATTGTGCGTTATGTAGCCTGGGCCATTCCGGCTATTGGCTTTATCGGTACGGTGCGCGGTATCGGTCAAGCTCTGGCGCAAGCGCATCGCGCTGTTGAGGGCGATATTCTGGGTGTTACCGTGAACCTCGGTGTGGCGTTCAACTCCACCTTCGTTGCCCTCGTGGCCAGCATGCTGGTGATGTTCCTGCTGTATCAGTTGCAGTTGATGCAGGACCGGCTTGTGCTCGACGCACAGGGCTATTGCGACAACTACCTGATCAGCCATCTGCAAGTACCGGAGCGTAGTGCGTCGTGAGTGCGCACTTGATTGAGCTGCACGACCATGCAATCAGCGTTCGCTCTGCGGACGCCGAGCTGGCACGCAGTCCCGGCTTTGCCAATATCGCCGGTGGCACTCCTGTGTTCGGCGAAGCGGCGCGGCTGCAGGCGCGGCTACATCCGCGTGAACATTTCAACCAGTTCTGGTCTCAACTGAGCCTCGATCCCCTCGCGGTGAAGAACAAGTATTTCCGCCACAGCGCTGACCTCGCTCACCGCCACCTCGCCACGCTGACAGATCCCTTGCAGATAGCCGGTGATACCGTGATCGCAGTACCGGGCTCTTACAGCCGCACCCAATTGGCCGTTCTGCTCGGCATAGTCAAACAATGTGCCTTCGCTGCGACGGGGTTGGTCGATCAGGCCCTTCTGCAGGCCGCCGGCAGTCCGGCAGATGACTGCATCATTGTCGACCTGCAGTTGCATCAGGCCATGCTGAGCAGTTTTCGCAAGACCGGGGGCCATCTGGTCAAAGACCGCGTGGTCACTGTGCCCTTTGCCGGGCTGCTTGCCTTGCACGAAGCATGGACCGGCCTCATCACTGACGAATTTATTCTACAAAGCCGCTTTGATCCGCTGCACACGGCAGAAACAGACCAGTTTGTGTACGACAATCTGGAGCGGTGGATCGCCGCCACCGTGGCAAACGATAGCGTGCAGCTCGAAATCAACCTCAAAGGCACCATGCATCAGGCGCGATTGGCGCGCGTGCAATTTGAAGAGCGTGTGCAGCCGGTTTTTGCCCGTATCGCAAAAGAACTGGCTGGTCTGCGCGGCCCCGACACCGCAATGCACATGAGGGCAAGTCAACTACAGTTACCCGGACTCGCGCAGAGTATCCCGGGACTGCTCGCGCTGGATGGCGCAGTGCTGATGGAAGCCTGTCTGCAACACATGGATTACATTCGGCGCCCTTCCGACAAACTGCAATTCATTACCCGACTGCCGCTGGCTGGTAGGGTCAGTGCGCCACCACCGCTACCACGCATGCCTACACACGTGCTGTTCAATCACAGAGCCTTGCCGCTGACACCGGGACGCCTTGTGTTCGGCACACCGCCGGCAGGTCTCGACAGAATCAGGGTCCTGCCCTTGCCTGTCGAAGATGGTTTCAGCGGCGCTGTCGCATTGGTAAGCACTACGCAGGGCGTACAACTGGAACTGCATACCAAGGTAGCGGTGACGTGCAATGGTCTACCCGCGCAGAGCGGGCAAGCGCTGGTGCTGGGCGATACCTTGCAGCTGGGACGGGGGTCCAAGTTGCGCCTGATTGTCGTGGAGCCGGGCGCATGAGCCGCAAGCGGAAGCAGCGCACCTTCGATCCCGTCAGCCTGTCGTTTCTCGATGTAATCTCGTGCGGCTTCGGCGCGGTGGTGTTGATCTTCCTCGTGCTCGATCACAACACCAGCCGCGAAAGCAGCACCTCCGAACCGGCGCTTGTCGCCGAGATCAATCTGCTGGAGAAAGAAGTTCTCGATGGCGAACAGGGCAAGGTCACCATCAACAACACGATTTCGGATGTGGACCTGCAAATGGTGCAGGCGCAAGGCTTGGCCAGTTCGATCCAGGAAGAAATCAACAATTTCCTGGATGAGCTGGCGCAGATGGAAAACGAAACCATCGCCGATGTAGAAAGCATCGAAAACCTCAAAGCCGACGTTGATTCGCTTGAAGAGGAGCTGGAGCGTTTGCGTGCAGCCGAGGATCAGTTGAGCGGCAACAACATCCGCGAGTTCGTTGGCGATGGCAACCGCCAATATCTGACCGGCCTGATTCTGGGCGGTAATCGCATTCTGATTCTGGTCGATGTTTCGGGCAGCATGCTCGACAACACCATCGTCAACATCATCCGCCGCCGCAACATGCCGGTGGCTGAGCGGCTCAATTCGGCCAAGTGGATCCAGGTGCGCAAGACAGTGGACTGGATCACGACCCAATTGCCGGTACCGAGCCAGTACCAGATTTACACATTCAGCAATACCGTGCAGGCCTTGTTGCCCGGCACCGAGGGTCAATGGCTGGAAGTGGCCGACGCGGAGCAGTTGACAAGTGCCGTGAACCAACTGAACGAAACAGTGCCCGCTGAAGGGACCAATCTCGAAAACCTGTTCACCACGGTTGCGGCGATGAGTCCGCCGCCCGACAACATTTTCCTGATCACCGATGGCTTGCCCACGCTCGGTAGCCGCGGCAGAAACACAGGGACCATCACCGGTCGCGACCGCGAAGAACTGTTCGAAGAGGCGTTGAAGGAAGTGCCAAAAGACATTCCTGTCAACGTGATAATGGCCCCGCTTGAAGGCGACCCGGCAGCACCGGGTTGGTATTGGCAATTGGCCATGCAAAGCGGCGGCTCGTTCATGATGCCCTCACCGGACTGGCCTTGACCATGGCAAAGCGCACCACAGAATCTTTCAGCCTGTCCTATCTGGACGTGATGTGCTGCGGTTTCGGCGCCATCATCCTGTTGCTGGTGATCACGCGCGTATCCGAATCCAAAAACGACTCGCTGGAAGTTTCCAGCGTGCCTATTGCCGGTAGTGTGCTGGAATTGCAGAAGCAGCTGTTCGAGATTCGCGGTGAAACCAACATTCTTAATCGCGATCTGAACGCCAAGCATGAGCAATTGTCGCAATACGAGGAACGTATCGCCCGTTT
>CAMDML010000051.1 GCA_945902215.1 Klebsiella pneumoniae
CCGTAGCCAGTGGCGACACGCTGTCCGGCATTGCGGGCCGCTACAACACGTCTATTTCAGAACTCGTTGCCATCAATCAATTGCGCGACCGGCACACTATCCGCATTGGTCAGAAACTGGTGTTGCCGCAACAGAACGGCGTAGTACCGACGTTGGTTGTCAATGACACCAGCCCCCAGGCCCTACCCAGCGGGGGTAGTTACACGGTGCGCCGTGGCGATACGCTGACCGCGATCGCGGAACGCTTTAGAGTAGCAACCCAAACCTTGATGACGCTGAACGGCATTCGTGACCGCAACATGATTCAGCCCGGGCAGGTGTTACGCATTGGATCTGAGGTGTCCCAGGATGCGCCGGCAGTCGCCGTGGATACTGCCACAGTGCAACGTGAAGCAGCGGAGCAGGCGGAAAATGTACTGGCAGCTGATCCGACCGATTATTCGGTAGCCGCAGACAACACGATTGAAATCCTGGCGGATGAAACGCTGGGACATTTCGCGAATTGGCTGGGCATGGATTCAGTCACGCTGCGCCGCTTGAACAATCTGCGCGCCAACGCCGCGGTGCGTATCGGGGATCGTCTGAAGCTCGATTTCACTCTTGTAGGCAGGGACAGTTTCGAAGGGAGCCGCAAGGAGTTTCACAGTACCCTGCAGGCGCAGTACTTTACCAGCTACAGAATTCGCGATACCGAAAACTACAGCATCAAAAGCAGCGAACTTGTCGGCATTCTCGCCCGCGAACGGTCTGTGCCAATGTGGCTCTTCCGCCAGTACAACCCGCTGATCACCGATGCGTCGTTGGTCAAAGTGGGGCAAATTGTTGTATTTCCGGTCATTGAAAAAGTCAGTAACTGATTGTTTAGACCTGAAGGTAGGCGCTTAGGGGCTGTTGGTTCATCCGGTTCTGACTGGTTCTGGACACCCTTCGCATTTTGGCGCAAAACGTCACCCCAAGGTGGCCCACCAACTGAAGCAACGCGACCAGTTCAACCCGAGTGGGTGTCCAGCCAAGCCCGCCTTGATAAGAAGCCCACTACTCAGGCCGCGACTTCTTTCCAGACAAACAGTTTGATTGCCAGCAGGATTGCGATTGCTGCCCAAACGAACAGTCCCAGCACAGTAGGAAGCATGTTGAACAGCGAGGCGCCGTTGACGATGATGGCGCGGAACCCGTTGGCGACGAAGCTTAGGGGGAGTGCCTGCGCGATGGGTTGGACGAAATCGGGCAGACTGTCGATGGGGTAGAACACGCCGGACAACAACATCTGCGGCAAAGTAACCAGATTGCCAACAGCCTGAATCGACTCCTGGGTTTTGGCGATGCTGCCAAGACAAAAGCCAATCCCGAGAAAGATTGAAGTGCCCAGAAGAATCACCGCCAGCAACGACGCCAGATCGCCGGTGATTTGCAAACCCAGCAAAAATACTCCGACAGCCAGCACCACACTCAACTGCACCACACAGATTATGGTACGCGACAGCACCAGACTTCCAATGAAATGCTTGGGCTGGATCGGCGTGACAAACAAACGCTTCAAAATACCCTTGCGGCGGAACTCGACAATATTGAAACCACTGCCGGCAATACTGATCGACATCAGGCTCATGGCCAGCAAACCAGGCACCACGAACGAGAAATAGCTCTGCGCGCGCGCCTGCACATCTTCTACTTCAAGTTGAAACAGCGGTTCCATGCCACGCAGTGTGCGCTCGGCATCCACCAGGGCTTGTTCCAGCACCGGCATGATCAGCGCGAGTTCACGCACCTGCGCAGCATCGACCACCACCGGCAGGCTGGTAGTACTGCCATTGTCCTGAAAGTTGGCAGGCAGAATCAGCGCCATTCTGAGTTCGCCGCTGAGTACCTGCGCGCGCAACTCCGCCTCGCTGCCTTCTGCCAGTTCAAACACCGGGTTTTGCCGCAGTGTCTCCTTGAAAGTGGCAGAGAGTGCATTGTTGGCAAGGTCGGCAATACCGATGCCAACGGGGGCTGTGCCACGGCTGCCGGTCAGCGCAAAGATGGCCATGAAGACCAGCGGAAAGAACAGGGAAAAGAGAATGGCGCGGCGGTCGCGGAAAAAGATGAGCAGGAAGGTTTTGGTCAGTTTCGGGATCATCTGTCTTACTCCCGCAGTGCCGAGCCGGTGAGGCGCAGAAACACATCTTCAAGGTTGCCGTGGCGCGGTACTGGTGGAGCATCGGGTGCAAATTGCGTGATCAGCTCGGCGGGAGTGCCGAGCGCAATTACCTTGCCGTGATCCATGATCGCGATGCGGCCGCAGAGAAATTCGGCTTCTTCCATGTTGTGCGTGGTCAGCACAATGGTCATGCCGCTGGCGTTTAGCTCCCGCACGAGATCCCACAGGTTGCGCTTGGCTTGCGGATCGAGGCCGGTGGTGGGTTCATCGAGGAACAGCACCTTGGGGTCGTTGACGAGTGCGCAGGCAATCGAAAAACGCTGCTTCTGGCCGCCCGACAGACGATTGGGTCTGGCATTGGCCTTGTCGAGCAGATTCACTTTGCCGAGCAGGGTTTCCGGTGGGGTATTGCGTCCGTACAGCGCGGTGAACAGTTCCAGCAGTTCGCGCAACGACAGTTTGTCGAGATAGTCGTTGGCCTGCAGTTGCACGCCGATTAGTTGCTTGACCTTGTAGGGTTCGGTCTGCACGTTGAGACCTGCAACGTGGATCTCACCGGCGTCAAAGTCGGTGAGGCCCTCGATCATTTCCAGCGTAGTGGTCTTGCCCGCACCATTGGGGCCAAGCAGGCCGAAAATTTCGCCTTCCATGATAGAAAGTGAAATACCATCGACGGCATTGAACGTTTCGCCCTTCTTGTCAGGGCGGGGATAGCGCTTGAGGAGGTTGCGGGCAGCAACGATGGGCATGAAAGATTATTGCGCCGCGGGTGTCGTAACAGCTTCTGTGCCCAACAACTCCGGCACGCTGCAGCCATCTACCTTCAGGCATTCTGCGCGCAGCAACGTTGCGGTGGGCAATATCGGTTGTGAGGGTGGTGCGTTATAGGCGGCGGGGAAGATGCCCATGGCCAGGTCGTACGGTGTGCGGCCTGTTGAATCGGCCACTTGTTGAGCAGCCCCATTGTCGATCAGGAACTGGATGATCTGGTTCCAGCCCATCTTGGCGGCGGCGTGCAGTGCGGTCTGGCCATCGACGAGGCCCGCACCGCGAATCGCAGGCTGCAGGCCGGCGCCGCGTTCAGTGTCGCTGAGCTGCGTGATCGGACGGCGCGCAGGATCACCGGTGATGGCATTGATGTTCGCGCCGTGCTCCAACAAGACCTTCATGGTTTCAATGCTGGCCTCTTCAGTTTTGTAGCGGCCGCGGGTGGGCGCTGCCGCCCAGTCGATGCCAGCCACGATCAAGAGCGGGGTATGGCCACGGGCATTGGGCAGATCGACCTGCGCTCCGTTTGCCAGCAGCAGTTTTACGGATTCAACATCTGCTGCGCGTGCCGCGCGAATCAATGGTGTGGCACCTTCAGCCAACACGTTGTCGGAGCCACGATCAAAAATGGCGTTGCGATAGGGTGGGCGCACTTTCAACTGCATGTTCGGATTGGCGCCACGTTCAAGCAGCATGACGGCAATGTCGTAGCCGCTGAGTTTGTCTTCAGACGGAATATCGGTGCGGCCGCCTACAGGCAGCGTGTGCAGATCAAGCGCGTTATACAGCGGTGCGCGGCCGAACAGGTCCCACTGATTGATGTCGGCACCGGCTTCAATCAGCGCAGCGGCGGTGTCGAAGTGCAAGTTGATCAGCGCGAGGTTCAGCGCAGACACGCGGTCAGGGTCGGTGGCGTTGAGATCAGCACCGGCAGCGGCCAGCACTTTCACGCACTCCACACAGCCTTGACGTGCCGCGTACAGAATCGGATTGAAACCGCCTTTGTTCATGTCTTTCGGGCGCGGTTCAGACAGTGTGCGGCGGTCCCAGAGGCGGGCGGTGCCATGTTCATTCAGATCAGCGCCGTGCGCGATCAGCAATTCCATCATGGTGGGCTGGCTTTGTGCAGAAGCCCACATCAATGCGTTCTGGCCACCCCAGGCTTCTTTGGCATTTACGTCTGCGCCATGTTCGAGCAACAGTTCTGCCGCAGCCATGTGCCCGGCGCGGGCAGCCACCATCAGGGCTGTTTCACCTTCGAGATTGCTCTGGTTGGGATTCGCGTCATGGTCGAGCAGCGCGCGGATAATCTCAACGTTGCCTTCCTGAATGGCTTCAGACAGCGGGAAGCTGCCGTATTCATTGCTGAGATCGGGGTCGGCGCCAGCTTCTAGCAGTTTCTGCACGAGTTCGGCATCACCCTGATAAGCGGAGGTGAGCAGGGCCGTGGTGCCGTCAGATTGCGTGGCATTCACCGCGGCGCCAGTGGCCAGCAGCGTCAGTGCCTCGGCCCGTTCGCCATTGCCAACAAGGTCTGCCAGATTCTGGGCGTAAAGTTCAGGCGCGCCAAGCAGGAGGATTGCGCTGAGCAAAGTACGGATATTCATGCGTGTCCCCAATAATTTTTCTTGTGCGTACTGCTTACACTTCAGCAAAAGCGCCGGTGCTGTCGCCAAACGCTTCTTCCGGAATACCGGCGCGTTGCAGCATGGTCAGCAGAATGTTGGCTTGCGGCGTGTCCTGCGGATACACCAGATGCTGACCACCCTTCACGGTGCCAGCGGCGCGACCGAACAAGGCATTCGGCTGCGGGTCATGGTTGTGCTTGTCGCTGTTGCTCATGTTGGAGCCGAACAGGATCAGCGAATTGTTCAGCACCGTGCTGTTGCCTTCCGGCATCGCGTCCAGTTTTTCGAGGAAGTAGTTGAAGGTGCTGGTGTGAAAGGCCTGCACGCGGACCAACCGCGCTTTCTTGTCCGGATCGTCACCGTGGTGTGACAGCGGATGGAAGGCTTCATTCACGCCCACATTGTTGTAGGTGCGCATGCTGACTTCCTTTTCCATCATGAAGCTGGCGATGTTGGTCAGGTTGATTTGGTAGGCGAGCGCCATCAGGTCGAAAAGGATTTTCAGGTGGTCTTCAAAACTGGCGGGGATACCGGCAGGTGCATTTGGAATTTCCACGCCGCTGAGATCCTGGCTCTTCATCATCTGCACGCGGCGTTCAACTTCGCGTACCGACTCCAGATAGTTGGCAACCATCGTGTTGTCGGCGGCGCCGAGTTTGCGCTGTAGGGATGCCGCATCGGCCATGACGGAATCGAGAATGCTGCCGGTCTGGTCGACAATTGCGGCGCGTTCCACCGCGTCGTCGCCCTGGCCGAACAATTGGAAGAACAATTTGCGCGGATTGTTTTCAATGGGTAGCGATTGGTCCGGCGTCCGGAACGACAGTGCACTACCAAAGGCGCAGGAATATCCGGGGGAGCAGGGGCCACCCACGGGTGTGCCCATTTCAATCGACGGGAAAGTGGTGTTGGTGCCGATGTAACGTGCAGCAATTTGGTCGGCGGTGGCACCCTTGGACGGGTCGCTCACATCGTTCGGTGCCACGCAGCGTAACCAGGTGCCGGCAACGATACCGTGCGGGTCGTTGCTTTCGGCCGCTTTGTTGCGCAGGCCGGACACGATGGTCATGCGGTCTTTGAATTTGGCGGCGGGGGCGAGGATCTCCGGGACTTCGAATTCACTGCCGGTGGTCGTAGGCGTCCAGCGCTCCATCACCGCACCGTGCGGGAAAAATACGAAGCCAAGACGGGGCGGTGCCGCAGCTGCCGTTTGGGCCAGTACCGTGGCGGCGGGGATCATTGCATCCAGCAGGGGCAGGGCCACGCTGCTGCCGAGTCCGCGCAGAACCATACGGCGTGTCAGGTGCTTCTTGGAGATGAACATGGCGCTTTCCCCCTTGGGATGCTTGTCTTGGTATGCTGCTGGGCTATCCTACTGAACTACGGTGCTTTTTTCACCAGACTTTCATCAAGCCAGTGTCATGTTCCATTAAGCTTCCATCATGTTGCCGCTTGATGTTCCTGGTTGCTCCTTATTCCATCAAGCATCCGGCGTGTAATGCGGAATCAGGCTCCAGTGCGACAGTTCGATAAACTGGTCCGCATTGCCGAAGCGTGCTTCATAGGCGCCGGCCGGCTTAGCGGCCAGGGTTTCCGGCACACTGAAAGCCGACATGAAATTGGTACGCACCGCGCCGAAGATTTCGGTGTACATGTCACGGAGCACGGCCAGATCGGCCTTGGTCATCACGGGGCCATGCGCCGGCACGATAACGGTTGAATCATTGGCAATACTTAGCAGCGTTTCGATGCCGTCAACAAGACCGCCGATCCAGCCGCCGGTCCACCAGTCCAGCAACGGCCAGCCATCGCTGGCGATGCAGCCGCCGGTGTGCAGCACGTTGTCCTGGGGCAGGAACACATACATGTCGCCATCGGTGTGCGCCTGGCGCAGATGACCGTACTCCACCGGCACATCGCCATGCGCGAACTCGCCGTAGTGGTAAAACACCTCATTGGGTTGTGCGGCTGCAGATAGTGGTTCGAATACCGTGGTTTCCCATGGGCGGGTAATACGAGTGCCAAGCCACTGGCGGGTATTCTCATGCGCGAAGATGCGGATGCCACGCTCACCCAGCACCTCATTCAAACCGGTTTGTTCATGATGCCAATGGGTGTTGATCAGTGTTGTGATGCGATCGCTACCCAAGGTGTTGCGAATGCTGTCGAACAGACTGGCGGCATTGGCAGACTGACCACCGTCAACCGCAAGTAGTTCACCGTTGCTGGCCTTGCGCACAAGCACGTTGCCGCCGTTGCCGGCGATGAGTGCGAGGTCGGGGTTGATGGCCTGAACTGTTATGCCTGCGGACTGTGCCCGGGCAGGCAAGGCCCAGCGGGCATCCAGCAGGAGCATGGTGCCCATGCCTGCGGACCACTGCAGCAGATTGCGGCGTTTGATCATGAAAAAGTCTTTGCCTGTGAATAAGGGATAAAAAGCAGGAAATTTTGCTGCGGCGGAAGCTTGAACAGGGCGGAGAAAGTCCCGGAGTTCGGTTCAGCCCCCCGCCCTGAAAGTATAAGTCAGTTGACCGGGCCGTGCCACCGGCCGGGAATGGGCTTCTTGTTATAAGCAGGAGGGTGCTTTATGCTTCCAAGTCATGTGATTCCAGCCTTTTCAAGCCCGGGTGTCACAATGTAGACCTGAGTACAGAGCACTCAGGAACAAAAATAATACCCATAAAATTCTGAGACAGGGGACCCATCCGCCATGAATGCCATGCACGATCCACGCGATATAATCGACAAAGCGGCCATGACGACCATGCAGTATGTGATCGTGGCCATCACCGTATTACTGAACGCCATGGACGGATTCGACGTCCTCGCTATCAGCGTGTCCGCTCCCGGCATCCTCAGCGAATTCGGTATTGACCGGGCCCAGCTTGGTGTTGTGTTGTCAATGGAGCTGATAGGCATGGCAATTGGCTCGGTGTTCCTCGGTGGTGTCGCCGACCGCATCGGCCGGCGCAACATGATACTCGGCTGTCTCGCGGTGATGGCTACCGGCATGTTTCTGGCAACGACCTCAACCAGCGTGACGATGCTTTCCGTATGGCGTGTCTACACCGGTCTTGGTATCGGCGGCATGTTGTCCACCACCAACGCGGTTGTGGCCGAGTTTTCCAGCAACAAGCATCGTGGTCTGTGCATCTCGATGATGGTAATCGGCTATCCGCTCGGTGGTATCGTTTGCGGCGAAGTGGGCAAGGCCATGCTGCTTGATGGCGCAGTGAACTGGCGCGTAATGTTCACCGCCGGTGCGATCCTGTCGGCTCTGCTGATTCCGATTGTCTATTTCCTCGTGCCAGAATCCGTGCACTGGCTGGCACGCAAACAGCCTAGCAATGCATTGGCGCGGATCAATGCCGCGCTGACCAAACTGGGTCATGCCGTAATCTCTGCGCTGCCGGTGATCTCCGCCGACGCCCGCAAGAAATCCGTACTGGACATCTTCTCGCCCGTGCTGCTGGTGACGACGATCCTCTGCACGCTTGCTTACTTCTTCCACATCCTGACGTTCTACTACATTCTGAAATGGACCCCGACCATCGTCGTTGAAATGGGTATCGGGGCACAGGCCGCTTCTGGTGTGCTGACCTGGGCCAACGTCGGAGGCGCGTTGGGCGGTGCCGTATTCGGCTTGCTGACTACCCGTATCGGCGTGAAACCGCTGACGATTGGCATTCTGGTGATGACGATGGTGGGTGTGGCGATCTTTGGTCGCTCTGCACCTGACGTGGTGCAACTGAGTTACCTCGCCGCGTTCGCCGGCTTCTTCGGCAATGCCGGCGTGTCCGGACTCTATACGATCATCGCTTACGCCTTCCCGACCCACGTGCGCGCTACCGGCACCGGCTTCGTGATTGGTGTAGGCCGTGGCGGCGCCGTGTTGTCCCCTATCATCGCCGGGTACTTGCTGAACGATGGTTTCTCGTTGGGGCAGGTGGGCATGGCCATGGGTGTATTCTCGCTGCTCGGTGCCATCGTGTTGATCTTCCTTAAGGTCGGTACCGACAAGCCGTCGGATGCACCGGTGACTGAGGGCAAGGCGGCAGGGATGAAGCCATCGCTGGCCTGATCCTGAAGGACGTTCTAACGGAAAGGGCAGGCCTTCAAGCCTGCCCTTTTTTATTAAGAGTGCCTTATAACCAAATGATTTATATTGGTTTTATATGAATCCAATCATCAAGATTGAGAACCTTGGCAAGACTTACGCCTCGGGCTTCAAGGCGCTCAACAACATCAATCTGGAGATCCGGGAAGGCGAGATCATTGCACTGCTCGGGCCCAACGGGGCTGGCAAGACCACGCTGATCAGCATCATCTGTGGCATCGTTACCGCCAGTGCCGGTTCGGTCACCATTGGCGGTTACGACATTGTGAAGGACTACCGTGCAGCGCGTTCGCTGATTGGCCTGGTGCCCCAGGAACTGGCCACCGATGCCTTCGAAACTGTTGTGGCAACGATGAACCTCAGTCGTGGCATCTTCGGCAAAAAACCCAACCCCGCGTTTATTGACTCAGTATTGAAGTCACTGTCGCTCGATGACAAGAAGCACGGCAAGATCATGACGCTCTCCGGCGGCATGAAGCGCCGCGTAATGATCGGCAAGGCACTGTCCCACGAACCGCGCATTCTCTTCCTCGACGAACCCACCGCCGGGGTAGACGTGGAACTGCGCAAGGACATGTGGAACGTGGTGCGCAAGCTGAAGGCAGACGGCGTCACCATCATCCTCACCACGCACTACATCGACGAGGCCGAGGAAATGGCCGACCGCATAGGCGTCATCAACAAGGGCGAATTGATCCTGGTGGAAGACAAGGACGTGTTGATGAAGAAACTGGGCGAGAAACGCCTGACCATGCACCTGAGTACACCGCTCGCTGCGCTGCCAGCGTCACTCTCCGCCTTCAAGCTGAGTCTGGCCGGAGAAATGTTGACCTTCACTTACGACGCGCAGAGCGAAAGTTCCGGCATTACCCATCTGCTCGATGCACTCGACGCCGCCGGCATCAAGTTCAAGGATCTGGAAACGAAGCAAAACTCTCTCGAAGAAATTTTCGTCAACTTGGTGAAAAAGTGATGAACTACTACGCGATCAGGGCCATCTATACCTTTGAAATGGCGCGCACCTTTCGCACGCTGGTTCAGAGCATCATTTCACCGGTTATTTCGACTTCGTTGTATTTCGTGGTGTTTGGCAGCGCGATTGGTTCGCGCATGGACGCAATCGACGGCATCTCCTACGGCGCGTTTCTGGTGCCAGGCCTCATCATGCTGTCGATTCTGTCGGAGAGTATCGCGAATGCCTCGTTCGGCATCTATTTCCCGCGCTTCATTGGCACTATTTATGAAATCCTGTCGGCACCGGTGTCGCCGTTTGAGATTGTCGTCGCTTATGTTGGCGCGGCGGCGAGCAAGTCCATCATGATTGGTTGCATCATTCTGGCCACGGCATCGATTTTTGTGCCGATGGAAATCAGACATCCGTTCACCATGCTGTTATTTCTGGTACTGACTTCGCTTACTTTTAGCATGTTCGGTTTCATCATCGGCATCTGGGCCGACAGTTGGGAAAGGCTGTCGATCATTCCGATGTTGATCATCACTCCGCTGACCTTTCTGGGCGGCAGTTTCTATTCCATCAACATGCTGCCGGAATTCTGGCAAACAGTAACGCTGTTCAACCCGGTGGTGTACCTGGTGAGTGGTTTCCGCTGGAGCTTCTACGAAATATCCGATGTGAATGTAACAACAAGCCTGATGATGACGGGTCTGTTCCTGCTGATCTGCGTGATCATCATGCATTGGATCTTCAAGACTGGTTATCGGTTGAAAAAATAGCTGAAGGTTTGGTTCTAGTTCTGTCCAGTTCTGGACACCCACTCGGGTAGAACGTGTTGCTTACTTTCAGTTGGGAGGGCCTGGCCGGGGATGTAAGTTTGCTCCGCCCTCCTGGCGGTCGACTTCAGTGCTCACGTTAACCCTTGCCGGGGCGCAACCCGGCAAAGTGCGCCGCTCGCGGACGGGCTGCGCAAACTTACATCCCCGGCCCACCCTCTCAGGTATTTCTGCAGTTCCCGTGCGTGTCAGTGCGGCTGATCTTCAACTACCAGTTCAACTGACGCCCACTTAAACTAATGCTTGGGGAGGTCGGGACCAATGGTGCGTTGCAGGGACGTGTGAGGGCCATGGATGGCCCGAGTCGAAGTGCACACGGATGTGCGTCTACGGTCCCGGCAATGCACCATTGGTCCCGGCCTCGTGCACCGAACCAAAGGTGGGTGTCCAGCCCCAGCCAGCCCCAGCTCCTCTACAAGTTACCAAATCCGTAAAGGCGATGCGGATTGTCCACCAGCAACTTCTGCTGCAGGGCAGGGGTTTCTGCCATCAAGGGAATCAAGTCCACCAGATTGCCATCGTTCGGCATGTGTTCCTTGATGTTTGGATGCGGCCAGTCAGTGCCCCACAGCACCCGCTCTGGTGCGAGCTTGATAATGGCTTTGGCGAAGGGGATCGCATCGGTGAACGGCGGGCCCAACGATGAAATGCGTTCCGCACCGCACACCTTGATCCAGCAATTGTCGCGGCGCGCAAACTCCAGCAGAATCTTGAACGGTTTCTGTTCCAAACCATCTTTGGTTGGAACACGGCCCATGTGGTCGATGATGTATGGCACCGGCAAGCTGTCCAGCAGTTTTTCATGGCTCACCAGATCAATCGCATCAAAGTGCAGCACCACATGCCAGCCGAACTGCTTGATGCGGTTCACAATCAGATGGAACTCATCCATGTCGGGCACACCACCCAGATGCTTCACAAAATTGAAGCGGCAGCCGCGAATGCCTTGTGCGTTCAGTTTCTCAATCGCTTTCTCATCAAAGCTTTTGTCGATGTTGGCAACGCCGCGATAGCTGCCGCCGCTTTGGGCAATGGCATCAATGATTGGAGCATTGTTAACCCCATGACAACTTGCGTTGACCAGAACCGCGCGGCTCAGCCCCAGAATTTTTTGCAGAGCCTTGAACTGGTCGAGGCCAGCATCCGGCGGGGTGTAGGTGCGGTCGGCCGCAAACGGATATTTGGCCGCAGGACCAAAGATATGGCAGTGCGCATCGGTGGCGTTCTTCGGCACTTTGAAGGTTGGCGTAAGCGTATTGGGATCCGGAGCACGGCAGGGTTTGGTCATGGGTTACGTAGTTCCTGAAAAAAGTTCCTGGAAAGAAGTTCCTGGAAAGAAGTTCCTGAAAATTAAGCGGCGCTAATTTACCACAGGGCCTTTGCAGGCAAGCAAACTTTTTCCCGCCTACCTGTGGTCGTTCGGTATACTCGCAACACATTTTGTAACCCGGCACGGCGTTGATTGGACATGCAGGACATCCCTGTTTTCATAGGTGGTTTTCGCAGTGGCACCACGCTGCTGATAAATCTGCTCGGCTTGCACCCGCAGATTACGCCGTGGTTTGAAACCAAGGAATTGTGCGAAGCCCTGCGCTGGCAGCGGGTGTTGCTGCACCCAGAGCAGGCCGGCTTTGAAGCCCCGTACTGCGCGTCCGAACCGCCCGGTTTTAACTTGAGTGCCGTGCATGCCCGCATGCTGTTCCAGATACGCGCCACGCATGCACGCCTGGCAGGTACCAGCACCAGTGGCAAGGCCGCGCATGAACGGTATCCGCTCGGCAATGATTATGTATGTTATTCACAGCAGGAAGCCGAAGCGGCCCTGACAGTCTGGCATGACGCAATTGCAAATGCAGGCACCATCAGCACACTCATCACAATAACCGCTACCGGCAACCTGATCCGAACCCTCGGTGCGCTGCAACATGCCTTGCATAGTCCCGGTCGGGCAACCAACGCTGCGTGGATCAACAAGACCCCTGAGATCAGCCGCTTTGCCCCGGAGTTGCGCACTGCCCTGGGCCGCTGTCAAATTATTTATGTGGTCCGGGACGGAATTGACGTTGTTGCCTCGGGACTCAGGTTGGGCTGGGGCAGTGTTGAAGCATTGGCCTTCAACTGGAAAGGTCTGCTCGAACGCTCACGCGCGGCCATGCAGGGACATGAAGCTGACTATCTGGAACTGCGCTATGAACAGTTGGTGTTGGAACCGGAGGCCACGCTGGAGCGCGTGTTGCGGTTCTGTGGTCGTATGGGGCAGGCCGCTGAACTGGTGCGCCTATTCAGTGCCCAGCAGGGCGCTTCTGCAAGCAGCCCTTTTGATACGTCGCGCATGCAGGGCAGCAAGAGTCTGGATGCTGCGCAATTACGGGTTTTCACTGCGGTGGCCGGGGACATGCAGGCTGCACTCGGGTATCCTTCCGCCTCCGCTGCGCTACGGCGTGACAAGGCGCGGGAATGACCTTATAAAGAATGCACGCACTCTAACGAAACACGCAGTACAGCCCCCATGTACCTGACCATCAAAACCATCCACATGACCTGCGCCCTGATCAGCTTCACGGGCTTTCTGTTCCGTGCCTATCTCATGGTCACCGAGTCGAAATGGCTCAACCACAAGGTTGTGCTGATCACACCCCATGTCGTCGACACCCTGTTTCTGGTCAGTGGCGCGACCATGGCATTTATGGTCAATTTCGGCCTGTTCAGCCAAATGTGGCTAACCATGAAGATCGGGCTGCTGATGTGTTATCTGCTGTTTGTGGGGATAGCGCTGAACCGCGGCAAAACCCGGAGCATCCGCATTGCGGCCTTCTTTCTGGCCGTAGCAACCTTCGGCTATATCGTGGGAATTGCGGTTATCAAAAGCCCGGCGGGATGGTTGGCACGGCTCTAGTTTTACTGCAATAATACAGGCGCTTTCAGGATTAACGGATTCCAGCAGGCTCGAGACCCGTCAAGTGCCCAAGATTCTCCCCGATAAGCTCATCCTCTTTTACTGCCTCGCGGCCTCTCTGCCTGCCATGCTTCTGGCAATAGTCTTCAATTACGCCATGGTCTTCGAACATACCTATGTGTTCGGAACTAATCTGGAAATTCTGGGTTATTTGATCCAGGCTGAATTCCTCGCGGCGGCAAGCGGCATTCTACTGATCGTTCCGCTGTTGATTCAGGTTAAATCCCGCGCCATGCGCCTGTTCCGTCTGGCAACCTTTCTGGCCTTTGGTGCCGGCACTTTGTGGGTGGCCAACGAAGTTGATGGGCTGGAAGGGATGATTTGCTACGTCCTGCTGGTGTTTGTCACTTACGGCGGCGGCACCTTGTTTGTGTTCGACTGGCTGTCTGGCATCAGTCGCACTTTTCTGTCGCTGCTGCGCTGGTCCATGTCAATTTTCATGTACGTGTCCTTACAGCTGCATTTCGTTCTGGACAGTGATGTTGCCTCATGGAAGGAAACCGACGAGATGATTCCTTTCGGCGCTACCTTCTTCTATGTGGTGTTCGCGCTCGAAATCCTGCTGTACCCGATACTCACCTATTATATGGAAAAGAAACTGATCAAGGATCGGGCCATTCGCACCGCTGTCAACCAGAACTGACTCCCTTTAGATTAACCGGGCAGGCGTACTACGGAGCAGGTGCTGCGTCAGACTGTCTGTCAAACACCCGGATCAGTTCAATCGGTTCCTGAAAAGTGCGCGGTTGGATATGAAACTCCACCTGCAACTGCGCCCCGCCATTGATCAGAGTATAAATTTCTTGGGCAATGCCCCCGTCGCGCGGATGCGCTTCCACCAGCAGTTTATCGTTCTCCCAGTGTCCCAGTGAAAAATCCTCCAGACTTTCCAGTTGGTTCAAACTCACTGAGCGACTGCGGTTGTCGGTATAGATCACCCGTTCGAATTCATCGGCGTAGGTGAAATGCAAAGCTGTTTCGGTCGCTTCGATTTCCAGCAGGCGGTCGTAAGACATGCGGTCGTACAATTCCTGCTCCGGGGGGCCGCCCCTGTAATAATCATCTTGCTGTTCCCAGAAGCGGCGAGTGATTTTTTCGCCGGCCTCGCGTAGCGCAGCTTCCACTTTCTTGTCGGTGTTATCGCTTTGGGCTTTGTTGAAAACCCAGGTGCCAGTTAAATTGGGAAGAGCCGGGGTTTCCTTGGCAAAAGGGGGCTCCGCCGGTTGTGCATAAGGGGGCTCCGCCGGTTGTGCATAAAGAGTCGCGGGCAGAAACAACAGCAGGTTCAGCGCCGTTGCCAGGGTACCCAGTGTTCGAAGTATCGCTATCTTGTGCATGGCTCCAGTGTACACCTGCCGTTTCACAGTTGCAGCCGCCGCCGTTGGCAGACAAAATGGGCTCTACGCCCTCGGGGCTCTGACCCCATTTAAACAGGCCTGACTATGCATAACCTGACGAAGCTGCTTCCATGGCTCTTCTGCGCCACGCTGCCCCTTTTGGCTGCCTGTGGTGATGCGACTTCTACTGTTGATACCGCTGCTGCCGATGCGGAACAAATTGCAGAGTTGCGCGTGCAACTTGATGTGCTGCAGGCTCGCAAGCAGCGCATTGTCGATTCCAATGCCATCAAGCGCCTGCAACGCGCGTATGGCTACTACATGGAAGAAGCGCTGTGGGACGAGGTTGTACAACTGTTTGCCGAAAACGCCACGCTGGAATTTGGCCGCGACGGGGTGTACGCCGGCAAGGAACGTATTCGTGAATACTTCTATGCACTTAACGCAGGACAGCAGGGTTTGAGCGAAGGCCAGTTGTGGGAGCATCTGGAACTGATGCCAGTGCTCACGCTGGGTGTCGATGGCAACACTGCAAAAGCACGTTGGAACACCATCATGATGCTGGGCACGCTCGGTGAAGAGGCACAATGGGGCGAAGGCCCGTATGAAAATGAGTATGTGAAAGAAGACGGCGTTTGGAAAATCAGCAAACTGCGCTGGTTCCAGACCATAGTCGTGCCTTATGAAGGCGGTTGGGCAAAGAGCGAAGATGTGAACCACGGCATCTGGGTTTCAGACACACTGCCGCCTGATGCGCCTCCTACCGCACCCTATGGTTGGTGGCCGGAAACCTTCCTGCCGCCGTTCTCGTTTCCTAACCCGGTTGCGCGTTATGTTCCGCCAGCGGCGGAAGCCGGCACTGCCGAAGCACAAGCAGAAGGAGCGGAGCAATGAGCCCAATAAAAGCAGCCATGAGTCCAATAAAAACCGCAATGAGAGCCCACATCATGCATAAGCGGTTGCTGAATACTTTGGGCGCGGTATCGCTGGCACTAAGCGCACACATTGTCGTCGCACAAGATACCGCTGCCGAATTGCAGGCGCTGAGCCAGGAAGTGGCGCTGATGCAACAGGAAGTCGGCCAACTCGAAGCCGAGAACGAAATTGAAAACCTGCAACGCATTTTCGGTTTTTATTTCGACAAGAACCTGTGGACCGAGGTAGCTGATCTCTTCACCGAAGACGCCACCGTGGAACTCGGTGGTTCCGGTGTCTATGCCGGCAAGGCGCACATCCTTGCGTATTTCCAGAGCTTTGGTGCCGAAGGTCCGCAACCGGGCATCCTCAACGATCAGATGCAATTGCAGCCGGTGCTAACAGTGAACAGCAATGGCACCGCCAAAGGCCGCTGGCATCTGTTCTCGCAGGAAGCCGTGCATGGCGTCAGCCACCACTGGGGCTCAGGCATCTATGAGAATGAATACCGTTTTGAAGATGGCGTGTGGAAGATCAGCAAAGTGCACTTGTATTCAACAATGCGTACACCGTATGAAGATGGCTGGGGTGTAACCGCATTACCGCGCACCACGCCGAGCGAGGAACTGCCGCCAGATATGCCGGCATCCGTAGAATACGAAAATTATCCTGCCGTGTACGTGCCGCCGTTTCACTATACCAATCCGGGTGTACCAGTACGCAATGTCGTGGGTACGGTGGCAGAGAGTATGACAGTTGAACAGCTCAGCACTGCACTCAATACGCTTGACCGTCGCGTAGGTTTGCTGCAGGACGCTGATGACGTCGAACGTCTCCACACGATTTACGGTTACTACCTGCAGCGCAACCAGTGGGACCACCTCACCGGTATCTTCACGCCAGATGGCACCATCGAAATCGCGCAGCGCGGTGTGTATCGCGGCGCTGTCAGCATTCGCCGCAATCTCGATCTGTACGGGGTGCAAGACGAACTGCCCGGCACCCTGCACAACCACATGCAGTACCAGCCCGTAATTCACATTGCGGCTGACGGGCAGAGCGCACTGATGCGTTCACGCGCCTTCAGCATGATGGGCAATTACGGCGGCACTGGACGCTGGATGGGTGGAATTTACGAGAATATTTTCGAGAAGCGCAATGGCGTGTGGATGCTGCACAAGGACCAGCAGATCAACACCTACTTTGCGTCTTTCGATGAAGGTTGGAAAGATATAGTGCAGCGGCCACCGCCAGGCATCACCGCCGCCAACCCGCCAGACGAACCACCCAGCCTGGTATTCGACATGTACCCAAGCGCCTACCTGCCGGCGTTCCACTATGCCAACCCGGTGACCGGCAGGCAGTAATGGAAGGGGGCATGGGGACAGATCCGAAGTTCGGCTCTGTCCCCAGGTGCAGTTATTCCGCCGGCACAATCCGCAGAATTGCACCGTCTTTTTCTTCAGTGGCCAGGTACAGATAACCATCCGGGCCCTGACGCACATCGCGGATCCGTTGGCGCAGGTCGGTTAGCAGGGTTTCGCGGCGCAGCTCTTCGTAGTTGTTGTTGAGCAGAATGCGTTCGATGTGGCCGGTGCCGGGGATTTCGCCAGTGCGCAGTGAGCCGACGAATAAATCACCTTTCCACTTCGGTAATGCATCGCCGGTGTAGAAGGTCATGCCGGATACGGCGATGGCGGGCGTCCAATATACGGTGGGTGGTTGGTAGCCCGCGTGGGTAGGGCCTTTGGATTGCCAGGGGCCGGTGTAGTCGCGGCCCAGACTCACCAGCGGCCAACCATAATTCGCGCCGGACACAATGATGTTTATTTCATCGCCACCGTTGGGGCCGTTCTCGTTTTGCCACACGGTGCCGGTGGTGGGGTGTACCGTCAATCCAAGCGAACTGCGGTGCCCGAAGGTGTAAACATCGGGGCGCGCATTGGCTCTGTTGAGGTAGGGATTGTCGGATGGTATCGAACCATCGTCGTTAACGCGCAGCACTTTGCCGCCGGCGGTGTTGAGGTCCTGCGGATCGGCACCCGATGTGGCGATGTACAGGGTCTTGTCCACACCGAAGGCAATGCGCGCGGCGCCGCTCACCGTGCCGTCGTTACCACCCCATACATCTTCGAAACCTTCCAAGGCACTGCCAGTCCAGCGCCCGCGACCCACAGCCAGGCTGCGGCCATTATCAGCGCCGAAGGGTTTGCTGTAAGCCAGATAGACAAGTTGGTTGGTGGCGAAGTCGGGGTGCAGTGCAATGTCGATATAGCCATGTGCTACAGCCGGTTCACCTGAAACACCGAAATAAATAGAAGGTGGGCCACCGGGAATTTCTTGCGCAGTACCGCCCTTCACCAGATGAATCTTGCCAGGACGCGAGACGAGCAGAATGCCGCCGTCGTTGGGCAGAAACGCCATTGACATGGGATATTCAATGCCGCGCACCACAACTTCCACGCGAATATCCATGGTTTCGCCGGTAGGGTATTCCCACGGACCTTCGCCCAGTGGCTTGCCGGCCAAACCAGTGGGTGCAACCGGAATCGGGCCACGGAATTCCACCGCCTGTTGTGCGGAGGCATTCGCAGCAAACAGGGCAGTTTGTACTGCCAGCAAGAGCGTAAAGACGCGAACAGCGTTGAATGTGAATGCGTGCATTTTCTTTCCCTCTGAATGGTAACTCTGTTTTTATGGGCGGATTTTTATGGATCAAGCAGTTGCCCGGAAGAATAATTAACATCTGCTACAATCGCAAGGAAACTGGCTGGAAACCTTATTCGTGTCACCATCTTCTGTATCACTGGCGCCTCAGCCCTTATCCCCTGCGTTCCGGAGCGCTTTGGAGCTTTTTGCCAAAAGGGAGCAACTGCCCGCATCCTACCTGCATACCGTGGAGCAGTGGTTTCTGCCGCTGGCTGTGGACGTATTGCAACGTGCCTCCCACAGTCGTCAGGCGCTGCTGGTGGGTGTGAGCGGTTGTCAGGGTAGCGGCAAGACCACCCTGGCCCAATTACTGGTGCTGATGCTGCGCGAACTACTTGGGCTCAAGTGCGTCAATCTGTCCATCGACGATTTTTATCTCACGCATGCCGAACGGCAGGAACTGTCCCGCACGGTGCATCCGCTGCTGGCGACACGCGGTGTGCCAGGTACGCATGATGTGCAGCTGGCGCTCGACACGATCGCTGCATTGCGCAAAGAAGGCTCCGTGCTGATCCCACGTTTCAACAAAGCGATTGACGACCGCGGGCCGCAAACAGAATGGCCGCGAGTACAGGCACCGGTGGATGTGATTGTGCTTGAAGGCTGGTGCTTGTCTGTCGGCACCCAAACCCACGCCCAACTCGAACAAGCCATTAACAGTCTGGAAGAACAGGAAGATGCCGATGGCGTGTGGCGCAAATACGTAAACGAACGCATCGGCCACGAGTATGCGCAACTGTACGATGCGATTGATTACCTGGTGATGCTCAAGGCCCCCGATTTCGCCAAGGTGTTCGAGTGGCGCCAAAACCAGGAAGACAAGCTCGCGGCCAAAAGCGCAGGGCAGGGCACACGCTTGATGAACCGTGAACAGTTGCGCCGTTTCATCCAGCATTACGAGCGCATCACACGCCACGGATTGGAGACACTGCCACTGAAAGCGGATGTAGTGTTTCAACTAACTGGCGAACAAATGATTGCGGGAAAACTCAAGGGATAGCGCCAATGAGGTGGCCGCAATTTGCGAACACCCTGATTTCACAACTGGATTTATGGTATGCACACATTAATTACTGATCTTCAACAAGCCGTGTCATCGCCCGTTCTCACTGGCGCCGACATCTCTGCCAAATACCAACACGATTGGTCGGCCGAAGCGCCCGGCATTCCGGTAGCGGTGGTGCGGCCGTCTTCTACGGACGAGGTTGCGGCGATCATGCGTGTGTGTTCTGCAGCCAATCAGCCGGTGGTCGTGCAGGGCGGTTTGAGTGGACTGTGCGGCGGTGGCAATCCGCGCGCCAATGAAGTGGCAATATCGCTCGAACGTTTACAAGGCATTGAGGAAATCGACCAGGCATCAATGACAATGACAGTCAAAGCAGGCACGCCCTTGCAGGTTATTCAAGAAGCGGCTGACAAAGCCGGCTGCATATTTCCGCTCGATCTCGGCGCACGCGGCACATGCAACATCGGTGGCAACATCGCCACCAACGCCGGCGGCAACCAGGTGCTGCGTTTCGGCATGACGCGAAACCTGGTGCTTGGCCTTGAAGCCGTACTTGCCGACGGCACGGTGATCACCTCACTGAACAAAATGCTGAAAAACAATGCCGGCTACGACCTCAAGCATTTGTTCATTGGCACTGAAGGCACGCTCGGTATCGTCACCCGTGCCGTGCTGCGTTTGTTTCCCAAGGCGAAGAGCCGCTGCAGTGCGCTGGTAGCGGTGAATGATTTCCCTTCTGTCATCAAGTTGCTGCAACAACTCAGCCGCGATTGCGGCAGCAGCATGAGTGCCTTCGAGGTGATGTGGCACAGCTACTACCATTTCATTACCGACAACTGCAAAGGCATTACTTCGCCTTTCACGCAGCGTTATCCCTTGTATGTGCTCACAGAGCTCGAAGGTTCAGACCCAGACAAAGATCAGGCTTTGTTTGAAAGCACGCTCAGTGCCGCGATGGAGCAGGGGCTTGTGGTGGATGCGGCCATTGCGTCATCGCAGCGTGAACGTGAGGGCTTCTGGAAAATTCGCGATGGGGTGGGTGAAATCGGGCCCTTCATCAAGAACTCGGCGAACTTCGACGTAAGCGTGCCGATCTCGTCAATGCAGCTCTTTCTTGAATCCATCGACCGTGAACTGCAAGCCGCGTTGCCCGCCTGCAAGATGTTGGTGTTCGGCCACATTGCGGATAGCAACCTGCATTTCATCGGTTATACGGGCCGCAAGGAAGATGTGAAGCAGATCTACAGCGTGGTGTATCGCACGGTAGGTGAATACCACGGCTCAGTGTCAGCTGAACATGGTGTCGGGGTGCAGAAACTGGCGTACCTGCATTATTCACGCACCGAACAGGAGTTGGCACTGATGCGGACTTTGAAGCAGACGATGGATCCCAAAGCCATCCTCAACCCAGGCCGTGTACTCCCTTAAATGGGGACAGACCACATTTAATTCTTTTCTCTTACCAGGGCAAGATTAGGCCCAGTTGGGTTTGGTACTCGCCCGAGAGCGGCGTTGCGCCGGGCATCAGGTCATTGCGCAACAGAATGTAGGCTAGTAGTTCTGCGCTTTGTTCCGGCGTCAGAGACATCACCTTGTCCGGCGGCATTTTCTCGAACATGAACTGAAGCAGCTCCCCCACGCTTTTGCCTTTCCATTTGTCGCGAAAGAAACTGCCCTTCAGTGGGGTGCCGAACTGGCCATTGGCAAGACTTGAGCCATGGCAGATCTGGCAAGTGTCGCGATACATGATGCGGCCGGTCTCGGCTTGTTCCTGGGTGAAGCTGCTCGCGTCCTGTGCCAAGGCTAAGGGGGCGCTGCTGAAGAGTGCTACGGCAAACAAGAAGAAGCGAGGGTATTTCACTACAGTTTATTCCATGCGATTAAATGGACTTTTACGCCCTCGGGGTGCTGACCCCATTTAAATCTGGGAGCGAATCAGGTGGCCAGTGTAGCTGAAAATCCAGCGCCGAATCACCAGCCCTGCCAGCACGTTGCCAATTGCCGCGCCAATGAACAGCCCGCGAATGCCATCCAGCTCGTTGCCCAGTAGCGCCAGTGGTACATAGAACACGAAAAAGCGTAGCAGGCTGGTAATCAGTGCATTGCGCGGTGCATGCAGTGCATTGAACGACGAAGCGCTGAGTACCACCATGCCTTGAAAGGCATACGACAGAGGAAGTATGCGCAGAACTAAAGTAATAATATTCTGTACCTCAGCATCTCGCGTAAAAATCAGCGCAATCCACGGCGCCGTCAGCGCCACCAGCACATACAAGCCCAGCTGCAGCACCAACACGAAGTTGAGCGCCAGCTTCAGCCCCTGTTGCACCCGGTCATACCGATGTGCGCCGTAGTTCTGGCTGATGAAGGGCGGCACGCTCATCGACATGCCCAGCACCACAATCATGATGAACGACTCCACTCTACTCGCCACCCCATACGCCGCCACTGCCTGTGGCCCATACACCGCCAGCGTTGCAGTCAGCACACCAGCAGAGATGGGAGTAATCATGTTGGCCAGCGCAGCCGGCCCGGTAATACCCAGCAAGCGGCGCCAAGTGGCCAGCAGTTCATGCAGGGGCGGCATGGTGAAGCTCAGCAGTTTTTCCTTCGCACACAAGTAGTAACAAATCACTACAATCGTGAAGACCCAAGCCGTTACCGTAGCCAGCGCTGCACCGCCAATGCCCATGCCTTCCCACGGGCCGATACCAAAGATCAGAATCGGGTCGAGAATCGCATTGAGCACCGCACTGGCCGCCATCAACTTGCCGTGCAGCTTGGCATTACCACAAGCACGAATGGCCGCAGTGCCGGCGAACTGCATCAGCTGAAAGGGCATGCCGAGATACCAGATGTGCATGAAATCCTTGATGAGCTGCATACGTTCCGGCGCAGCCCCCAACAGCGGGAATACCAAATCAATACTGGCAAGAGCCGGAATCATCAGAATCAGGCCCAGCAGCAAGCCCGCCATCATCGCCGCAAAAGTCACTTCCTGCGCCTGCGCCTGGTTCTTGCCGCCCAAAGCCTTCCCAATCAACGCCGACGTACCAATGCCAAGACCCACACCAAAGTAGGTGATTAGAATCGTAGCGGGGAAGGTGAAGCCAAGTGCCGCGAGTTCGTCGGTGCCCAGCAAGCTGACAAAGAAAGTGTCAGCGAGGTAGTACATGATGACGGCAACCGCGCCAATCGTGGTGGGGACAGCCGTGCGGTAGAGCGTGGAACCGACAGGGTCGTGGATCAGATCAGGCTTTCCTTTCAAACTGGCACTTCCCCATTAACAATAGTTCGAAACATCTCACGTTTGTACCCATCGTAATCATTGAAGGCCTTGTGCAGGCAAATGCGGTTGTCCCACATCACCAACGTGCCGGGAGACCAGCGCAGCCTGCAACTGAAATCTTCGCGGGTGTTGTGGCGGGCAAGGTAATCGAGCAGCGGCCGCGCTTCATCGTCCTTCAAGCCTTGAATGCCTTGGGCATAGATCTCATCCACATACAGACTCTTCTTACCCGTGCCCGGATGCGTCCGCACCAGTGGATGAAACTGGCCAGTGATCATGTCTTTCTGATCCATCGACATCTCCATGTCACCCACAATTTCCTTGCCTTGAGCATCTTTGCGCACCGTCAACCGTATCGCTTCCCGAGCCGTCATGTGCACGCGCAAGTTGGCCAGCAGCGCTTTCATGCCGTGGCTGAGAAAATCGTAAGCCACTTCCGTGTTGCACCACCAGGTATCCCCCCCATAAGGTGGAATGTGCTTGCCGTACAGAAGGCTGATCGCCGGCGGTTGGGCGAGAAAAGGGGAATCCGTATGCCATCCTTCGCCGAACACACGGTCGACCACCGTGCTGGCTTCCTTCAATAGATGTTGCACGTTCGGGTGACCGGGCATGCCCTTGGTATAAGCGTCGGTGCCAAAGGAGCCGAAGCGCTGAGTCAGGGCTTCCTGGTGCTCAATGGCCAGGGACTGGTCGCGGAAGTAAATCATCTTGTAGCGGAACAGCGCAGCCCGCACTTCCGCAAACTGCGCGTCGGTAATCGTGGCGATGTTAACCCCACGAATTTCGGCCCCCATCGCACTGGCCAGCGGCACAGTCTTGATGTGTTTGTAGCCGTTGGCGGTGTCGTCGAAGTAAGAGGGCGGGTACAACTGCATAGTGCGCTACCTTTTTTCCAAGCGGGTTATGGGGACGACAACACT
>CAMDML010000052.1 GCA_945902215.1 Klebsiella pneumoniae
GCGCATTCACGCTGCCGCTGTTGTTAATGTTGAGCTGAATCGGCCCCATTGTGCCGGTGTTGAGACCGGGGTGGGACAGGTTATTGCCGGTGATCACGGCAACATACTGCCTGCCGTTCACCGCGTAGGTGATGTTGCTGGTCGACACCGGTGCACCAACGATGGTTTCCCACAGCACTTCCCCGCTGTCAGCATCGAGTGCGCGGTAACGGCGATTGATGTCGCCCCAGAACACCAGATTGCCTGCGGTCGCCAGAATCGAACTGTTGGTGGGGATCGGCCCAGTAGGCCACTGTGTGATCTCACCGGTTTCCATGTTCACTTTCGCCAGTCCATTCAGTTCCTCTTGAGGCACACCCGGTGCCGAGATGCCGATGCGGCTCTCCGGCGTGGCCGGCATGGTTTCGGTCGCAGGTGAAGCAGCAGTCATGTTCAAGCAGTTCTTGATATAGGGCATGTACAGGCTGTTGGTCTGCGGACTGTAAGCGCCCGGCCAGAAACTGCGCGTGTTGAAAAAGCAGATGATGCGGTGTGCGCCGGGTGCGTCGAGTATCACTTCACGATTGATTACCGTGTTACCTGTTTCCACATCAATGTCGCTGATCAGGAAATTCTCGTGCTCATTCGGGAACGGCTGCGCCCACAGGAACTGGCCGGTGGTCTTGTCGAGCGCCCACATGCCGCCGCCCTCGCCGACGTTGACGATGACATCACGTTCTTCGCCAGGGGTGATATTCGGGCTGATCCACTTCACATGCGCCGGATCGGGTGCCACCTTCGTGTGCACGATGATGCGCTCCTGGTTCATGTCCTCGTCCCAGTCGTCGGCAGGCAAATGCTGGTAGTACCACTTCAGCGTGCCAGTGGCGGGATCAATGGCAAGTGTAGAGTTGCTGTACAAATCGACCGGTGCAGTGAGTGGTACCGCATCGGCGCCGCCGTGACGCTGCATCCGCGTGTACGGCGAAGGATTCGCGACGCTCCAGAACAAGGTGTGCGTTTCTGCATCGTAGGAACCGGGCAGTCCCCACGAAGAAGCCCTGCGCTGATCAACCGGAACACCGTACCAGGTATCGAGGCCCGGGAACGGATCATCCGGCGCCTGGGTCAGAAAAAATTTCCACACCAGTGCCCCGGTGCGCGCGTCATGGGCAGTGATGTTGCAATTGGCACGCGTACCATTGCCGCCGCCACAGGTACCGCTCGAAATCACCTTGCCTTCGACGACGATGGCGCCGCCGGTGTTGCCGCGGCCGTCGGTCGGCGCTTCCCAACGCACGGCGCCGGTAAGGGCATCGAGCGCAACAATGGTTTCGTCAGGAGCCGTGAAGTAGATCATGTCTTCGAAGATTGCCAGCGTCTTCGATCTCCCGCCGCCACCTGCGCCCGCATTCACATATTCGCGGTTGTACTGCCAGATCGTGTCGCCGGTGGTCGCATCAAGCGCAGCAACGTTCGAGCCGGGCAGCGTGATGTACATGATGCCGTTGTACACAGTCGGAATCGTTTCGGTAGTGCCATCGGGCAAGCCTTTGGACCAGGCAAGGCCCAACTGGCTGACGTTGTCGCGGTTGATCTGGTCGAGCGGACTGAAGCGCTGTGCATCCGGTGTGCGGCTGAACCACAGCCAGTCGTTCGGCGAGGGATTCAGCAGCATCTCTTCAGTAACAGGTGTGAAATTTTCGATACTGGGTATCGATGCATGCTGGTTGCGGCTTGCCGGTGTGCCTGCCGTATCGTCTGTCACGGTACTGGCTAGCAGGCGCAGATACGCGAGCAGTGATCCGAACTGGTTGTCCGGGATTGCTACCGGGGGCATGCCACGCTGTGGGTTGCCGACCTTGAGGAATTCAGTCAGAGCCGCATCGTTGTCAGTCGCTACACGCTGCAGGATGGAAGGGCCGAGCTGTCCGCCCTGGGCATTGCCCCCGTGACAATGCGCACAGGTGGCGTTGAACAACTCCACACCAGCACCAATATCCTGGGCGGCACTCGTGCCCGGCAGCAACATACCCGATACCAGCAGGATCGACAGCACGGTAGAACCTGAACCGTAAAAAACTCTGCTCATAGATTTTCCTGAAGTACCGGAAGTACTGGTTGTTGGATATGGGCCGAGCCGGACAAGGCCCGGATTCGGAGTTTGCGGAATTCTAGAAGAAGACCTTCAGACTGACACCCGATTCATGCACATGAATGAGGAAATACCGAGAATTCTTTCAAGCGTTCTCAAATTGCCAGTCGTGGATCATCTTGTAGCGTGCCGCCTTAGGTCTTTCATGATGCTTTCAGACCCGAACCGCGGGAGTCTGTTTGTAACAGTCGTCTCTGCCCTTTCAATATGGCGCAGCAGCCCCCTATAATCGCCCGCTCCAAAGGGGAGGTCCGTGGGCATCCCTCAAACAACGATCTACCAACGAAAGGAAAATATCATGGCAATTTTTACACACGTCTGCGTGGGCACCAATGACCTGGACAAGGCCAACAAGTTCTATACCGCAGCACTGGGCAAACTGGGTGTGAACAACCTGGGCCCGATGGGCGCGACTGCTACACTGTACGGCGCTGGCGCTCCGGAATTTGTCGTGCTTAAGCCCGGCAACGGCCTGCCGTCCACCTACGCCAACGGCGGCACCCTCGGTTTCGCTGCACCAACCCGTCAGGCCGTGCGTGATTTCCACGCTGCCGGTATCGCCAACGGTGGCAAGGATGAAGGCGCACCGGGTCCGCGCGCATTCACCCCGACCTCCTATGCTGCTTACCTGCGCGATCCCGATGGCAACAAGGTCTGCGCCTATTGCTTCAAAGATGGCGAGTAAGCCCGGCATGTGATCCCCATCACTTGCACTTGAAACCCGTTAGCAAGTAAAAAGGCGGAAGAGTACACACTCTTTCGCCTTTTCCATGATTACGCACCGCACTACTCTTTCTCGAATCACGTATTACTGGTTACTGCAATGAAATTTTCCTTCGCCGCGATTTGTTCGCATCTGGCAGCCCTTGTCTTGTTGTCGGGCCTTGCAACAACGCTCAGCGCCAAACCCTATGTCTGCATGGAAACCAATGTGGGCGAGTACTGCATGGAACTACTGCCGGAAGCCGCGCCAGCCACCGTGGCAAATTTTCTGCGCTATGTAGACGACGGCGACTACACCAACACAATGATCCACCGCAGCGAACCCGGCTTCGTCATTCAGGGCGGCGGGTATACGCTATTCAATAACATCATCGGCTTGCTGACGGTCGATCCTCCTGTCACCAATGAATTCAACCAAACGAACGCGCGCGGCACAGTTGCCATGGCACGCGTCGGCGGCAACGTGAATAGCGCTACTAGCCAGTGGTTCATCAACCTTGCGAATAATTCGAATCTCGACACGGTCGATGGCGGCTTCACAGTATTCGCCCGCATCGTCAAGGGTATGGATATTGTAGACAAGATCGCTGCACTGACCCGTTTCAACCTGACTACAGCACTAGGCAGCGCCTTCAATACGGTGCCTACCACTGCGCTACAGGGCGCCACAGATATCGCCGCCACCCAACTGATCCTCGTGACACGCGCATACCGCAGCGAAACTCATCCCGGCTTGCTACCTTACCAGTGCTCACTCACCAGCCCCGGCGACACCATGACCGAATTCTGCGGCAGCACGCTGAGCTTTCCGGTATTGGTGGGTAGCGTGTTGTACGAAGGCAATCTGGCCTATATACCCGGCAGAACCGGTCTCGTGTTCGCTGTGGACAAAACGAAATTGAAAGTACTGGTAGACAGCGGCCAGGCCCGTGCAACCTTCACCGGTAGTGTATTGACAATCCCGTCTGTCAGAAACGGTGCGCGCGCTTTTGACAACGTGCGCCTGAACCAGACCAGCAGCAACCCGCTCGAATTCACCCTCGACACTTTTACACCGCGCTGAGGTTGGCCGGATTGAAGGCCAGTGGTTTCAGTTCAGTGCCTGCGGTAAAAGCCGGTGCAACATATGCTCCTCATTTGAAAAATAACTGCACGATCAGCCCGGCGAGCGCGCCACAGGCAATCACCGGAATAACCCCTGCCTTGAAGCGGAACAAGGCCACGGCTGCTGCCACCGTGATCAGTGCGGCAACCGCGTCAAACTCACCGGTTAAACCCGCTGGCCACCAAACGTGGTAAGCGAAGAACAGTGCGAGATTCACGATCACGCCAACCACCGCCGCTGTTATCGCCGTCAGAGGGGCAGTGAATTTGAGATCCTTGTGGGTTGCCTCCACCAGTGGCGCCCCAGCCAATATAAAGCAGAAAGACGGCAGGAAAGTGAACCAGGTTGCGAGTGCTGCCCCCAGTGCGCCAGCGAGAAACAACTGCTCCGGTCCAAACAGCGCTTGTACGTACGCACCCACGAAACCCACAAATGCCACCACCATGATCAGCGGGCCGGGTGTGGTTTCGCCGAGCGCAAGACCATCAATCATCTGCTCCGGCGTCAGCCAGCCGTAATAGGTAACGGAACCCTGATACACATAGGGCAGCACCGCATAAGCACCACCGAAAGTCAGCAGCGCCGCTTTCGTGAAAAACCACGCCATCTGGGTGTAGGTGGCATCCCAACCGAGCCACAACCACAGACCCACCATCGGCACTACCCATAACACAGCCGTCACGGCTACCACTGTCAGCAATTGCTGCCAGCGGAAACGCGCATGCGGCGGTGTTGGCGTGTCATCATCGATCAATGCGGGACCATAAGATTTGTCCGCTCCCGTGTGACCACCCCCGGCACGGAATTTTTCAGGTAACAAGCGCCCGCCAAAGAAACCCGTTACCGCCGCCACAAGAACGATCAGCGGGAATGGAACGTTGAACACGAAAATCGCCAGGAAGGCGGCAATCGCGATGCCCCACAACACCTCGTTGCGCAAGGTTCTGCCACCAATGCGGTGCGCAGCGTGGAGCACCAACGCGGTAACGGTTGGCTTGATGCCGTAGAACACGCCAACCACAAGCGGTGCGTCGTCGAACGCGATGTACAACCACGACAAAGCAATCAGGATGAACAGCGACGGCAGCACGAACAACACGCCTGCCACAATCCCTCCCCAGGTTTTGTGCATGAGCCAGCCGATATAAGTGGCGAGCTGCTGCGCCTCGGGTCCCGGCAGCAACATGCAGTAGTTCAGCGCATGCAGGAAACGCCGCTCGCTGATCCAGCGGCGCCGCTCCACCAGTTCGGCATGCATGATCGATATCTGCCCGGCAGGTCCGCCAAAGCTGATGAAGCCCAATTTGAGCCAGAACCAGAATGCTGCGCGAAAACTGACTTCATTATTCATTTGCGTGCTCCTGCTCAAACGCTGTTAACAAACTGTCGAAGACCCCCAGCGTGGTGCTGAGCAAAACATCATCACCCGGAATTCTCACCCTAAACCCTTCCAGCACTTTCTCCAGTCCAGCGGCTTCAGGCGGCCTTGCGCCACCGGCATCCAGCGCATGCACCAAGGTAGCAATGCGTTGCAGCGCCGCGTCTTCAAGACCAAAACTCGCCAACAGCGTTTCGAAGGTGACCTTTTCTGCTACGTGAGTGAACTCGGCACCGTCAAAATCAAAACCTACTGCATCCGCCGGGCAGTCACTGGGCACTGCAAGCCACAGGAAGGACGCCTCATGATCGATATAGCGCAATATCAACCAGGCACTTGCAAGGCGATCCACGCGCGGCCTGCAGCGTGTTGCCCATACCCGCCGACTGAAATCGGCATGCTTGCGGCGCAGTATTGAAACGGCTTGTGGTCGGGGCTCGTCTGGTGACAGTTGTTGTTCTAATGCGGATTCCAGCTTCTTCAGCGCGGCTTCGGCTTCTTTATGCGGTCCGCCAGGGAAATAATCTGTGGCAATGATCTGTTGCAGCGTTTTGCGCAGCTTACGAACCTGGCGTGCAGCTTCTGTTACCGGCACTAGAGCCAGATTGCCCAAGCAAGACGCGATGGCAGCAGTAAATTCGGCATAGGACGCACTGCGATCAAAGAGCGGCAGGAATTCTTCAGCCTCAGCTCCTGCAAGTTCCACGCACCATGCACTGCCTCCGCGCGCACGGATCTCCTCCGCCAGCGAGTTCAGGGTGGCAACACAGTCCGCACGTGCTGGCAGCACATAAACCCCATCGCGCAAAACTACTGCGCCTGCCGCTTTCAACGCACGCCAGATGCGCATCCGAAGTGTTGTGCAATCCGCGGGTAAAGAAAGAATAAGTGATATCCAAAACATTAGTAGAGACTATTACTAATTTGTTTACATCTCTACATTTTTTTGTTCATTTGCAACGTTTTCTCTACCCAGGAAGGCTAATTCCGGGGACTTTTTAGAGCCAACAGGGAGCACAGATGTGACACTGCCCAAACTGGCTGTCAGGACAATTTCTAGTACCTTACAAACACATATTGCAGTATCACTTAAATAGGTTATTATTACCCACTGATAACTAAGACTTTTTTATTAAAATTCACTAATCATGAATAATCAAGTCCGATAACAATGGTATTAGAATCAAATACATATATAGATATCAGCCCCTTCCACGAGATCCTCAGTGGGATGAATTTCATCCTGTCGATCAGCGTAGGGGTAGTCAAACTCACAGGTCCTGCAGGGACTGGTAAAACCCGGCTGCTACAACAGCTGGAAACCGAGCTGCAAGCCGAGAAACAGGAAGCACTGCTGTTCCTGAAACCGCCCGCCTCCATCAAGGAACTGCACGACTCGATCAGCCGCCAGCTCAAACTCGATAACGAGTTCGGTTTCAACAAAGCCCTGATCCACCACATCATTGCCAAACCCTACGACCAGCAACGCTTGGTGGTACTGTTTGATAATGCTGAAAAAATCGACATAGATGTGCTGCTGGCCATCGCCCTGTTCCGCAACATCATGCATAACAGCCAGCCCATCGTCAGCATCGTGTTGTGCGGAGGTGAGGAGCTCAACCAGAAGCTTGAAGATAGTTCCTACCGTCCCCTGGTGCAGGACATGTTGCTCAGTTATGAGCTGAACCCCCCTAACCCGCGAGCAAATGCAGGCCTTCGGTAATGCCTGCGCTGACATTCACCGGCTGGGAAAACTACCGCTCAAAAATGGCCTGCTGACGCAACTGCTCAAGGACTCTCATGGCTTGCCTGGGGCCGTGCCAGAGTTGCTGAAGGCCGTGAAGGAGAAAGCCGCTCAGATGCCGGCTGCCGTTATCGAAGCCCCTCTTGTGGTTGCTAAGGTCGCCGTTCTCGATCCTCCCAAAGCCAAAGCGAAATCCATCTTCACACTTGCTCCCAGACCAGCCGCTGACAAACCTGTCGTTGCAGAGGCACAATTTGCAGTAGCACAAGTTGCAGACGCTCAAATTATAGATACCGGGGTTGAACAGGCTGAACTCAGCCCAGACGAGCGGTTAATTCTCGCGAGTCGGGAAGAGAAGGAATCCACTGCCAGTAAATTTTCCTTCACCATCGACTGGCAGCGCTGGAAACCTGCCATGCAAGGCGCTGCGTTTATCGCAGGTCTGATTGTCGTTGTTGTGGTTGGCTGGCCTCGTGTCGGCCCTGCGGTAAACAGACTGTATGTGGGCCTGACAGGTGGCGCGTCGCAACCACCGGCACAGATAGCGGTGCCTGAACCTGCGGCTCCGGTTGTTGAGGAGCCTGTTGTCACCGAACCGGCACCTGCGGTTGCAGAAACTCCTTTACCGGCCGAACCCGAACCAGTTCAAGTTGCGGTCACAACACCAGCACCCGCTGCCCCCGCTGCATCTGCGCCAGCTGCGACCCCGCCCGCACCTGCGCTGCCAGCAAGAATTCCCGGCCCTACGGTCACCAATGGCAGTGCTGATGAACTGGAGTTGGTCATACGTGACTGGTTGATGGCCTGGCAGGATCAGGATGTAGACAACTTCTTCAGCTATTACCACACCGATTTCGCGCCGCTGTACCAGAACACACTGACTGACTGGCGCAGCGATCGGCAAAGCAAGATTTCACGGCCCGCAAGCATCATGATCGAGTTGGAAGATTTCACGGTGGGCCCGACTTCCCCACTAGGTACCAAGGTAAGTTTCTGGATGACGTACGAAACGCCCAATTACGCGGATCGTACGCTAAAGGAAGTGCTGATCGGGCCTGATCTCGATGGCCAGTGGCGCATTCTGCAGGAATACAATCAGGAAGTGGCGCAGGTAGACCCGGCTACGTTCCGCGCGGGTTTGGCACTCAACCAACAGGCGCCTGCGCCGCAGGCTTCGGGGTCCCAAGGGCCCCAGCGTACGCAGACTTCGGGGTCTCAGGGGCCCCAGCGTACGCGAATTACCACTAGTGCATTGCCGCTCTCTGCGTTCCCCGGCACGGTGCAGCCACCAGCCGTGTCCAGCAGAGGCACGTTCTCGCAGGATCAAATCGACGAAATCGCGCGCTTCCTCGCGGCTTGGCTCACCGCTTGGCAGAACCAGGATGCAGACGATTATTTCCGTTATTACATGCCGGGCTACAAAGCTTCATCGATGGCCAGCGCCGAGGAATGGCGCACAGACAGGATCACCAAGATCAACCGCCCCGCTCGCATCGTGCTGCGCATGGATGACCTGCAAATCCTGGCGGGTGACGATGACAGTGTGCGCGTGCAGCTCGTACTCGAATACCATTCGACACACTATGCCGACCGCACCCTGAAGGAAATCGAACTGCGAAAAGCCGAGTCAGGCGCCTGGCTGATCACCATGGAGAAGAACAAGGAAGTGGAGGCTTTGCCGCTGATGCGCCTCTTCCCTGTCGACAGCTTGGCCTTCCTGTTCTGAGCTGTTCTTGTGAACCGCGGGTCAAGGTTCAAACGGCTGTGGCGCCGGGGTTGCAGGACCTGACGGCGGTAGCTGTGGCAGCGCGAATTGGGGCTGTTTACCGGTCAGTGATTTCAGGAACGCCACCACCTTCGCGGTACCCTCCTCCGAAAACCGCCGGTTCAACTGCACCCACACCATGGTATTGACCGCCTCTTCCAGTGTGCGTGCCTGACCGTCGTGAAAATACGGGTAGGTCAACTCGACATTGCGCAGCACTGGCACCTTGAAGCGCATGCGGTCGCTATTGTTGCCCGTAACTGCCAGCCGACCGGTGGCCAGGTTATCGGTTTCGAAGCGGTTGAACGAACCCATCTTCTGAAACACATTGCCACCCACCGCCGGGCCGTTGTGACAGCCTATACAACCGGTAAGCTTGAACAAGGCATAGCCGGCTTTCTCCTGTTCGGTTAGTGCATCCTCGTCGCCTTTTAGCCAGAGGTCGAATCTTGAATCGGGTGTGACCAGTGTGCGTTCAAATTCAGCGATAGCGTTGGTCACCATGCCAATGGCAATCGGCTGCCCGCCGTATACCTTTGCAAACTCTGTGACGTAACCGGGGATCGTACCCAGCACTTCCACAGCAAGCGCGTGCGACGAAGCCATTTCGCCAGGGTTGGCGATGGGGCCGCCGGCCTGTTCGACCAGATCAGCCGCGCGACCGTCCCAGAACTGCGCAAGGTTATAAGAGGAGTTAAGCACGGTCGGGGCATTGATCGGACCCTCGGCCCAACCGTGGCCGATTGACGACACTAAATTGTCAGTGCCACCCATGCTCAGGTTGTGACAGGAATTGCAGGAGATCCAGCCTGACTTCGACAGACGCGGATCAAAGAACAGTTTCTTGCCGAGCTCAACCTTCGCGGAGTCCAGATCCTGCCGCAGCTCAATAGGCTGGATGGGTTCGTCGGCCAGAACCAAGGGCGACAGCAGCAGGGAGGCCAGAAGCAGAGTTATGGGCAAATGTGTGTTCATGGTTTCCAGTGTACTCCTTGGCCGGAATCCAGCCTTGCCCAAGATCAAATCCCCGGGCAACGCTTATATGATGTGCAAATTATGCATCATATAAATCCGCTAAATAGTGGAGCAATTCAGGAGTTTAGCCAGCCTGTTTAGCCAGCCTATCGATCAAGATAGTACACCGTGCCGGAAAACAGCATCCGGGCCGTGCGCATGATGGAAGTGCTATCGGGAACCAGCACTTTCGGATCATCGTTTAGCACCACTTCGACGCCCATCGTACCCGTAGGATGTTCGACTTCGCACATTCGGCGCTTGCCTGTTGGAATTCTGGCAATATCGTGACCAACAGAGCCAGGGATGTTCGCTGCGGTAGCCACACTTGCCGCGGCCAGTACACCCACCGCGTCATGCACCCGATGCGGAATGAAACTGCGGGTGTTGAGGATGCCACCCATCTTTGGCGGCGATACAATGGTCATCTTCGGTACTGTTTTGTCTTTCACGTCACCCAGATTCATCAGCGGACCAACTGCAAGCCGCAGCGCTTCGATGGTCTTTTTCAGTTCGGCATTCGCTTCCAGGTCTTCGATGCTTTCATCACCCTGCAAACCCAGCGAACGCGCGTCGATCATGACTACCGGCATGCCGTTGTCAACCATCGTTACTTTGAAACCATTGATGATATCGGTGAAATTACCGGTCGGAAACAGCGCGCCGCAACTGGAACCGGCCACATTGAGGAACTCGATCATAATGGGTGCGTGTGTGCCTGGTACGCCATCTATGGCAGCGTCACCCTCGTACTGCACCTTCCGGTTTGGCGTTTGTATGCGCTGCTTCGCCATGCTGTCGGTGTTCTCCATGTACACCGTGACAACCGTCTCGCCATCCTGCGCCGTGACCAGCCCCTGTTCGATGGCGAACGGACCGACACCAGCAAGGATGTTGCCGCAGTTCTGACTAGTCGTGGTTTTTGCTTCCTCAACGAACACCTGCACAAACAAGTAATCAACATCAACGCCTGGGCGTGTAGATTTCTTGATGATCGCAACCTTGCTGGTCAGAGGATGCGCGCCCCCCACACCGTCGATCTGGCGCTTGTCCGGCGAGCCCATGATGCCGAGCAGGGCCTTGTTTAGCTCTTTGGCGTCAGTCGGCAGATCGCTGGCGAGAAAATAGGCGCCCTTTGACGTACCGCCACGCATCAGCAGACAGGGGATCGCTTTCATAATGTTTCCTCAAACTGAACAGATGCAAAGGCCCGGCATTATCGGCGATGCTCTGTCTCTTGGGAACCGGCCCCAACTTTGTCCGGACCCGCGCTTTTACTGATCTGGCGCAAATAATCGGTTTGAGCCGACTCCCGGCCCTGCATATAATGATCCCCTTTTTTGAGTTCAGGAAATTCTCCATGCACAAGCCCATTGCCGTCCGCAACATTGCCCGCGCCGACCAAGCCATCATTGATGATCTGCAGCATCTCGGTGTAGCCACAGTGCATGAATCGCAGGGCCGTGTGGGCCTCATGGCACCCTACATGCGTCCCGTGTGGGGCTCCAACCGGATCGCCGGCAGCGCGGTGACGATTCTGGCCCAACCCGGCGACAACTGGATGATTCATGTCGCCATCGAACTGTGCAAAGCCGGCGATATCCTTGTGGTCGGCCTTACCGCTGACAGTACCGATGGTTTCTTTGGCGACCTCCTGGCCCACTCCTGCATGGCACGTGGTGTCAAAGGTCTTGTGATAGACGCCGGTGTGCGCGATGTGCGTGATCTGCGTGAGATGGGATTCCCGGTCTGGTCGAAAGCGATTCACGCCAAGGGCACCGTCAAGGAAACACTTGGTTCCGTGAACATTCCCATTGTGTGTGCAGGCGCACTGGTCTATCCGGGTGACGTAATCGTTGCTGATGAAGACGGCATCTGTGTTGTGCAGCGCAAAACTGCTGCCACTGTGCGCGACAAATCCAAAGAACGCGAAGCAGCCGAAGTCGCCAAACGCGAAAAGCTGCTGAAAGGCGAACTTGGTCTCGATATCTACAAAATGCGCGAACGTCTGGAGATGGCCGGGCTCGTGTATGTCGACTCTGTTGATGAATCCAAATAATCCTTCAAACACCTAACCCTAACCTACTCAAGCAGGCTCACCATGGAATACAAAGAAATCCAGGCACTGAAAACCAAGTTCGAAGAAGTGCCAGGCACTTATCTGTTCAATGCAGATCGCTGCCGTCAGGGTTATTTCCTCAACATGTTTTGTTCCTCAATGGCAAAAGACGAAAATCGCAAAGCATTCCTCGCCGACGAAACCGGCTATCTTGAGGGCCGTTTCCCAAAACTCACCAAAGATCAGCGGCGCTGCGTGCTCGAGCGCGACTGGCTCGGCATGATCAAAAACGGCGCCAACATCTACTACATGAGCAAGTTTGGTGCGACCTTGGGCCGCTCCTTCCAGTACATGGCAGGCGAAATGACAGGCCAGGGCCAAGACAACTACCGCGCCATGATGATGGACGGTGGTCGCGTCGTGAAAGGCAACCAGAACAAAAAAGACAACGGCGGCAAAGTGCTGTGTATCTCCAACAAGTCCGGCAAAGACTTCGGCAAAAAGGCATAAGAATCAGATGGCAAAAATTACTGCAGGTATCGGCTGTTCCCACGTTCCCGCCATAGGCGCTGCTTTCGATCAGGGCCTGACTCAGGATCCGTATTGGAAACCCTTGTTCGACGGCTATCCAGCCGCGCAGGCGTGGATGAAAAAACATAAACCGGATGTTGCCATCATCATCTATAACGACCACGGCAGCGCTATTACCCTGGAAACTATCCCGACTTTCGCCATCGGTGTCGCTGATGAATTCCAGCCAGCCGACGAAGGCTGGGGCCCGCGCAAGGTCCCCGTAGTCAAAGGCCACCCGAAACTGGCCTGGCATCTGACCGAAACCCTGATCATCAACGAGTTCGACATGTGCGTGATGAACAAGCTGGATGTCGACCATGGTCTGACAATTCCGATGAACATTACCTGTGGTCTGGTGGATAAATGGCCTTTCGCAGTGATTCCGATTGCCGTCAACGTCGTCATGTTCCCCGTTCCGAGCGGCGATCGTTGCTGGCGTCTGGGCGAAACAATTCGCAAAGCGGTTGAGTCGTTCCCCGAAGATCTAAAGGTTGTGGTGTTCGGTACCGGCGGTATGTCACACCAAATTCATGGCGAGCGCTCCGGCATGATCAATACCAAGTTCGACATGGCATTCCTCAACGATCTGACGAAAAAACCGCAGCGCCTGCGCAAGATCAAGCATGAAGAATATGTCACCGACAGCGGCGCTGAAGGCATCGAGATGGTGATGTGGATGACAATGCGCGGCGCGCTCGGCGACAACGTGCATGAAGTTTATCGACACTATCACGTGCCTGCGTCCAACACGGCTGCTGCGCTAATCGTGCTTGAAACCGACGAACCGATGAAGAAAGCCGCGGCGAAGAAAAAGGTGAAGGTGGTCGCAGGCAAAATGAAAAATATCGCAGGCAGGTTGAATGCCGCGAAGAACAAAGCTGTGGCGAAAGTCGCCGGAAAGCTCAAAACGGCGAAGAACAAGAAAGTAGTGAAAGCCGGTGCGAAGAAAGTCGGGAAAGTGGTCGGAAAACTGGCCGGAAAGATGAAGGCTGCGAAAAACAAAGTAGCCGGCAAAGCCAGGCAGGTGCTGGCCAAGACCAAGAAGAAAGCGAAGAAGTAACTGGAGGAATGCGACAATGACCAAAGTATTGATGGTAGGTCACGGCGCTTTTGCCGAGAAACACATGGACGGGATCAAAAATATTCCCGGCGTGGAAGTCGTATCGATCTGCGGTCGTCGTGAAGACGCCACCAAAGCCGCCGCTGAGAAACGCGGCATCAAGCATTGGGGCACCGATCTCGGTACCTGCCTGAAGCAGGATATCGATGCAGTGATCATCACCTCCGCCACGCAGGTACATGCCGCGCAGACGATCCAATGTCTGCAGGCCGGCAAGCACGTGCAGGTCGAGATCCCGATGGCTGATACCGCGGCCGATTCGAGAGCGATCCTTGCAGCCCAGCAGGAAGCCAACAGCGGCGGCAAGAATGGCGGCAAAAAGCTGATCGCGATGGCGGGCCACACCCGTCGCTTCAATCCTTCGCATCAGTGGATCCACAAGAAGATCAAGGCTGGCGAATTGAAAGTACTGCAGATGGATGTGCAGACCTACTTCTTCCGCCGCACCAATCTTAACGCTGCAGGCGCGGCGCGCAGCTGGACCGACCATCTGCTGTGGCACCATGCCTGTCATACAGTTGACCTGTTCTCGTACCAGACCGGCGAACCGGTGAAGTACTGCCACGCTCTGGAAGGCCCACACCATCCGGAACTGAAGATCGCAATGGACATGAGCATCGGCATGAAGACTGCCAGCGGCGCGATCTGCACGCTGTCGCTATCGTTCAACAACGATGGTCCGCTCGGCACCTTCTTCCGTTACATATGCGACAACGGCACTTACCTTGCGCGTTACGATGACCTGTTCGACGGGAAGGAGAACAAGATCGACGTGTCGACAGTGGATGTATCGATGAACGGCATCGAACTGCAGGACCGCGAGTTCTTCGCCGCAATCAAGGAAGGCCGCGAACCGAATGCGTCGATTGCCCAGTGTCTGCCCGCGATGGAAACGCTGGACAAGCTGGAGCAGAGCCTGAACCGCAGCAAATGATGCAAACCCGCACCCTCGGCCCCTTTACCGTCAATGCCATAGGCCTCGGCTGCATGAGCATGTCACATGCTTATGGCACGCCCGACCCGGTGGAAGCCGAGCGCACGCTCGCAGCCGCGCTCGACATCGGCTACAACTTTCTTGATACCGCCGCGCTCTACGGTTTCGGCAAGAACGAAGAATTGCTGGGCGGCCTTCTTAAACATCGCCGCAAAGAGTTTGTCTTGGCCAGCAAGTGCGGCATCTGGAAAGGTGTCGACGGCAAACGCGAAATCAACGGCACACCGGCGAAGATCCGCGAAGTGGCAGAAGGTGCCCTCAAGCGCTTGCAGACCGATACGATCGACCTCTACTACCTGCACCGCCGTGACTTCAATGTACCCATCGAAGACAGCGTTGGTGAAATGGCGCGGTTGGTGGAGGAAGGCAAAGTAAGAACACTTGGCCTGTCTGAAGTATCAGCCGCCACGCTGCGCAAGGCACATGCCGTACATCCAATCACGGCACTGCAGACAGAATATTCGCTGTGCAGCCGCAACGCTGAAATTGCGGTACTCGATACTTGCAAGCAACTCGGCATTGCGTTCGTTGCATTCAGCCCGCTCGGACGCGCATTTTTGACCGGCAAACTGACCGATCCGAAGACGCAGCTGGGAGCCGGTGATATCCGCAACCATTTCCCGCGCTTCAACGCCGATAACCATCCAAAGAACATGCTATTGCTGACCGGCTATAAAAAAATTGCGGATGAAGCCGGTTGTAGCATGGCGCAACTGGCTCTTGCCTGGGTGCTTGCGAAGGGCGCCCACATCATTCCGATCCCCGGAACGCGCCACCTTGCCTATGCTCAGGAAAATTTCGGGGCGATCAATGTGCAGCTGACTGCAGACCAGGTCGCCCGTCTTGACGCACTGATCAACACCAACACCGTTGCAGGACCGCGCTACAACGCTGTCGTGCAAACGGAAATCGATACCGAACAATTTCCCTGACAAGGGGCCGGGCCAATGAAACTATTACTTGCACTGTCATTGCTGCTCACTGCCTCCCTCACTTGTGCCCAACCACCGCAGCGCCCGCTGCTGCCACTGAACACATGGGCGCTGCCCGGCTATCACGCAGTCGATGTCAGCGAAGCCTTTCAACTGCCCGAGGGGCTGGAGTTCGGGTCTATTGCCAGTGTAGCCATGACCGCTGACGGTCACCTGCTTGCGTTCAATCGTGGCCCGCAGCCCTTCCTTGAATTTGCCGCCGATGGCAGCCTGATCCGCGCCTTCGGTGACGGTGCGATGTTCACGCGCGCGCACGGCCTGCGCATCGCACCGGACGGCAACATGTGGGTCACCGACTTCGGTTCGCACTTCGTGAGCAAACTCGACAAGGACGGCAACGTATTGATGACGCTTGGCACGCCCGGAACCGCTGGCGCCTGGGATGAAACCGCAGGTACGCAATTGTTCGACCAGCCCAACGAAACCGCGCTCGACAGCCAGGGCAATCTCTATGTTGTGCAAGGCCACGGCGCCGGCGATCCAAAGGTGCTGAAGTTCAGCCCCGACGGCACTTTCATCACACAGTGGGGCAGCCGTGGCGAAGGCCCCGGCCAGTTCTTTGCTGCGCACTCGATCGAGATCGACGCCAACGACAACATCTATGTGGCCGATCGCGAGAACATGCGCATCGAGATTTTCAACACGGAAGGCAACTACGTGAAAGAGTGGAAGTTCAGCGCAATGGTTTGCGGCATCTATCTGCACGATGACGGCTTTGTCTATTTCACCTCAGGCTTCGACGGTGAGATCGCGAAAGCGGACATGGAAGGCAACTTGCTTGGCTCACTTGGCAGCCCGGGCAAGGCCAACGGCCAGTTCGGCGAGGCGCATTATATTGCGCTGGATCAGTATGAAAATATTTTTGTAGCGGATGTAGGTAATCGCCGTGTGCAGAAATACGCGAAAGACTAATCGTCTTCCTCGTCCTCATCATCGCTGACCGCATCCACCACTGCTCCACCTACCTTGATCGGCGCGGTGATCACGGCTGTCGCAACACCGATGGTTGCACTGGCGGCTGCGCCGACGGCAGTGGCGACGCAGCCGCTCAATAACAAGGTAAGCATTCCGAGAATTGCAAAGACTCTGGGCCTCGCCCAGGCATTCTCTGGCGTGATGTGAGCCTGCCAAAGCGGTGACGGCCTGGATTCCATCACTGCACTGGCTCCCCGTCATCATTCCAGATTTCGATCGGCGCGATGTTCAGCACTTCAACCTGGCTTCTGATCTGCGCAAGATCACCGACGATAATCCACACCAGCTTGTCCGGATCAATCAGGTCGACGGCAGCGCTTTGCAGCTCATTGAGTTCAAGCGCTTCATAGGCTTCAGTCAGATGCGCAGGATAATCCAACGGACGGCCGTAGCGGGCCGAAGTCAGCAAACTGTTCAGCACGGCCTGCGTGGTTTCGTAGGTGCCGGGTAACGCGCGCGCATAACCGGCAATCACAAGATCCCTCTCTTCCTGCGTTATTGGGCGCGAGGTCTTGATCGTTTCCAGTTCGTTGATCAGCTCACGCAGAGAGTCGCCGGTACGGTCGGTCTGCACCGGGGCGTTGACAAGGAAGGGCCGCTGGCCGCGGGCACTCTGCAGCTGCGTGCGTGCACCGTAGGACCAGCCCTTTGCCTCGCGCAGATTCATATTTATGCGTGCGGTAAAGGTACCGCCAAGCACGCCATTCATAGCTTCTATAGCAAGGTCACGCTCGGTGCCGAGTCCCGGCAACACATGCCCCGCCAGTATGAAAGATTGGGGCGAACCCGGTTTGTCGATCAGGATCACACGCTTGCCGTCCGGCAAGCTGACATTGCTGATGTTCTTTTGCGGTGCCACAGTTTCCGGCGCCTCCCAACCGCGGAAGGTGCGGTTTAGCAGCGGCATGATTTCTTCCAGCGTAATATCACCAACGATGAACAGGCGCGCTTTGTCAGGGCGCAGCCACATAGATTTGAAATTCAACAAATCCTGCCGCGTGATGGACTCCGTGGATACGACCGTGCCGGTGCCGGAGAACGGCACACTGTAGGCATGGCCCGGGCCATACAGGATCGGTGGCAACAGGCGCAGCGCCAGACTGAGCGGTTGCGCCTTTTCCTGGGCGATGCCAGTGATGCGCTGCTGGCGCAGGCGTTCGATTTCTTCAGTATCGAATACGGGATTCAGAATCTGGTCTGCCCAGAGTTCAATGGAAGCGTTCAGATTGGACTTCAGCGCCGACAAATCAACGAAGGAAATATCGACATTGCTGCCAGCACCAACGAGCGCGCCAAGACGCTCTGCCTCTTCCGAGATTTCGAGCGCACTGCGGCTACTGGTGCCTTTGGTGAGCATCGCAGAAGTGAATGAAGCCACGCCAAGTTTGCCGCCGGCATCGGCCGCGTAACCGGCATCAAATTCCATCATCAGGGAAACCAGTGGCAGCGTGTGGCGTTCCGCAAGAATCACTTCGATGCCATTTTCCAGCATGGCTGTCTGTACTTCCGGGAAAGTCAGTGTCGGCAGGTCGTTGGGAATCGGTGGTAAGCCACCACTGCGGTCGACGCCGGTCTCAGCGGTGGTGAAAGTACGGTTTGGCACGACATTGACTTGATGCCAGCCACGCGCGAGCCAGCGCTCTGCCGCAGCGCGCACAGCTTCCGGCGTTGCCGCATTGATCCAGTCCAGATACTGCACGATGAACAGCGGATCGCCCGAATACAGCTCGCCTTCTGCCAACTGCGCAGCCTTGCCGCTGAAACCGCCGACCTGCTCGAGGCCACGCACGGTTCTGGCGTTGATCGTTGCGACGATGCGCTCAACTTCGCTGCCACTGGGACCATCGTCGATGAACTCTGCAATCACACGGTCAATGGCTGCTGTTGCCACTGCGGGCACTTCACCTGGATTCAGCACCACAGACAGATCAAATACGCTCGCCAGTTCAAAGGGGGTTACCGACGTCGACACGGACGAGGCCATCTGATTTTCGTAGACAAGATCAACATACAAGCGGGATGTGCTGCCTGAGCCGATTACGGCGGAGGCGATGTCGAGCAGCGCGCGGTCTTGTGTATCAAGCGGCGGCAGCACCCAAGCGCGGTTCGCAAGCACACCCGGCACTTCGTCGTACTGGGTTTCGCTGGTATTCATCAGGCGTGTGGGCACTGCTTCTTCCTGGGTGTCCACTTCAGGTCCTGCCGGTATATCACCAAAGAAACGCTCAACCTTTGCACGCGCGGTGGCTACATCAATATCTCCTGCCAGCGACAAAACCGCGTTGTTCGGGCCGTAATAGTCGCGGAACCATTGCTGCACATCTTCCAGAGATGCTGCATTCAGGTCTTCCATCGAACCAATGGTCGAGTGATGGTAAGGGTGGCCGACGGGAAAGAGGCCTTCATAAAGGTTGTAGTTCACGCGGCCGTAGGGCTCGTTGTCGCCCTGACGCTTTTCGTTCTGGACAACACCGCGCTGGTTATCGAGTTTTTCCTGCGACACGGCACCAAGCAAATGGCCCATGCGGTCGGATTCCATCCACAGCGCCAGATCGAGCGCAGGCGTCGGCACGTTCTGGAAATAGTTGGTGCGGTCGAGCCACGTGGTGCCGTTCATGCCGGTGGCACCCACCTGCTGCATCGGCTCAAACCATTCACCGTCGAAATTCTCGGTGCCCTGGAACATCAGATGTTCGAACAGGTGCGCGAAGCCGGTCTTGCCGGCAGGTTCGTTTTTGGAACCGACGTGATACCACACGCTGACCGCAACAATCGGCGCCTTGCGGTCTTCATGCACGATGACACGCAGGCCATTGGCGAGCGTAAAGCTTTCATAGGACAGGTTGAGTTCTGGCGCCTGGGCAAATGCGCACAGGGGCAACAGCGCGGCGGCGAAGACAAACGTGAGATGGCGGAAAGAAGAACTATGCTGAACCATGGCCTGGCTCCTTGTGGAAGGGGAACCCGGCCAAAGATAAGCGAGGTCAGAGCACTTTGTACACGTCGATGATGACAATGCCGGGCTTATCCGGGCTAAAGCGGATTGCGCTGACGAAAATCGTACTGTTCAGCCAGCCATACTTGCCGTTCGGCGCGGTGAACTGTGGCACGGTGCGGAAATACAGCGTGTCATTGCCCCGGGCACCTGGCGGCACAATGTAGCCTTCGTTGACCACGTTGATCAACGCGCCGTCATCGGTGCGCATCATGTAGATCGCGCGTATATAGGTCGTGCCGTCCGCACGCGTGACCTGATAATCGGCGCCACCTGGCACGACGATACCCTTGATCCCCTCACCTTCGACACTGCCGCCTGTGATCGGAATTGAACGGCGTTCTCCGTCGGCACTGGGTCCCATCGTCAGTGCGTCCGTGATCGCGGCCTCGATCGTGAACGCATACTCAGTTGCCACACTGGGCGCCGGCACTTCCTGTGCGAACAATGCTTGCGTAAACACCAAGGCAACGAGTGTACTGCAGACCTGCATGAACAGTTTCATGGCGTTACTCCCGACATTCAAAGTTGGCAGCGTCGTTGCTGTCACCACTACCACTATAGTGCGGATGCTGCGGATATGGACATAGGGGCCGGCTGACTCCGGCCATGCTGTTGCCGGTGGCAACGATGCTGTCTGGTGCCACACCGTTCTCGACCCAGCTCACCAGCGGCTCCAGCATGTCAAAGGTATCAAGTGTCTGCTGGCCGCCTTGGCAATGCCCCATGCCAGGCACGAGAAACAGACGACTCCACTGATCAACGGTTTGCAGGCCGCCATTTGCTGCCGCCATGTTCTGGTAGTACTCCACCGTGTCCATCGCGGAGAACCACGGGTCACTTACACCGTGGTAAAAGATGTGCTTGCTGCCACGACCAGCAAAAGTGGAAAGCTGCAACCCGGTGCTATTGCCCAGTGCAGCATCGGTCGCAGTGGCTTCGATAAACTCGGCGTCAACATCCTGGCTCATCATCTGGGCTACAGGTGGGCCTTCCGGTGGTGTCGAGCCACCGGCCAACATGCCGCCCTGAAAGCCCGCCCGATCATCGATACCAGTGTCGAGCACGAAGCGCGAATAGACTTGTACGCCACGCGAGTCGACCGGACCCGCGAGCGCTGTCACGAGCGCCTCGGCCTTTGCGGGCACGAGGCAATTTTCAGTTTGCCCGGCTGGACAGGCGAGGGTCATGGGATCGAACTCACAGTGGGCGACATCGAAGATCAAGCCGTCTGAGGCACCATCGCGCGCATCGCAGGCCTGAACTAACCCGTTAACGATCAGCGCTGACTCTTCCGGTGTGTAGGTGCCGCCAGGCAGCGGCAAGCCGTTCGCATCCTTTGGCGCCGCCTGGTTCCAGTGCACGTTCATCCAGCGTAGTGCGAGATTCGACAGGCCGGTGCGAATCGCGGGTGCGCCCGACACGATGCCGTCGAACAACTGCGGATAACGCTGCGCCATGATCATGCCTTCGCGACCACCGGTGGAGCAGCCGACAAAATAGGATTTACTGATCGCATTGTTGTAATAGGTTGCAACGAGAGGTTTGGCCACCAGCGCCACACGCATATTGCCAAGAAATAGGAAGTTCAGCGCAGCCTCTTGATCCGCCATGAAACTGCCGTCGAACACCGCGCCAGCGTGGCCGCTATCAGTGCTGACAACAGCGAAGCCGCGTGTCAGCGCGTTATCACCACCAACAGCTTGTGCGCCAAGCGGCTCCTGCAAATTACCGTTCAATCCGCCACCACCCTGAAACAGGAAGCGGCCATTCCATGCGTCGGGCATGTTGACCGCGAAGCGCAGTGCATACGATTTACCATCGATGCCAGTGCGGCGGTCGATTTCGCCTTCGACATGGCAATGCGGTGGCAACGTGGCGGTTGGGGCGCCCGGCCTGCCCTGCACTTGCCGGTCAGTAGCATGCGCGGCACTGGTGATACTCACGCTGGCACCTTGTTGGGTGTACCCGCTCAACGCAGTGCACGAAGCAGGGGGCTGGGCGAAAGCAGGAACTGCGAGTGTGGAGGCAAGGGTCAATAGTGTGCAGGCGAACAAACGTTGGCTGATCATGGGATCAATGTCTCAATATTTATTATTGTGGGTGGAAGTGACATGAGGTGCCGGAGCAAAACTCCAGCACCATTAGCCTTCATTAACCTTTGTAGCAAGAAACAATCAAGCTTGTGGTAATTGCGCTTCAGGTACGAACCAGCCGTGAATCTGACCAATCGCACGCACCGGAAGTTTGACCACGGCAACCGGACCGTCTTCCAGATGCTGGGCATCGAGAATCACAAGATCGCCGCGACCGTTCTCGTTCTGGCGCGTGGCAACCCCCATCAACCAGCCTTCACCTTCCGCGCCGCCAGCTTTGGGCGCAAAGCAACATTCAGCCAGCCCGGTTCCAGGACCTGCATTCCAGAACTCCTGCGTGCCGGTAGCATGGTCGAAACGCACATAGCCAGCATTGGCCTGACGCGGATCGGCAGCCATGATGTCGCGCGTGCCGAGGAACCCGTAGCGGTAAGGCATGGTGTTGTAACGGTCGTCTTGGCGCGGCAGGGCGCCAGTCCACGGCGACAAGCGTTCCATGCCGTAATCACTGACACTGGCATTGTTGAGGTCGGCAGACAGGCGCGTGATGTAGCTCGTGCCTTTGGTCGGATCCCAGCGTGAGCCGTCTTTCATGGGCATGAACGGGAACGGGTTTGATTCAGACATCTCTACGTCCACGTAAATCTTGCCGCTGTCATCAAAGGCGCCCATGACGTGCGTTGCACTGCGCGTCGGACCATTGAACCAGCGTAGGTCGGAACCGTCCCCGCCACGGCGGAAGGCACCGAAATAGGTGGTTTTAGTGCTGTCCCAGGACCAGTGGATGCCGCCGCGCGCGAGTTGCTCGTCATCCTTAGCAAGCGGAATCACATAAAGAATGATGTAGTTCTGAGTCACGGCAAAGTCATGCAGCAGGCCTACATAGGGCACTTTTACCTTCGCCTCCCAGACTTTCTGACCCTGGGGGGTGATCTCGAACGCAATCACATCGTCTGTGCCGAAACCGGTGGCTTCGTAACCAAAAGCGACCATGTTGCCGGTCACTGAATCTAGTTTCGGATGAGCAGTGAAAGTCTTGCTGACAAGCTGACCATCAAAGGTATAACTGGGTACCACGGTTTCCAGTGTAAGCAGGTCCATCGCCGCCGGCGGACTGTCCTCTTTCAATGCCAACAGATAGTTCCGATGGTTGATGATATGGGTGTTGGCCGTGCTGCGGCTGAGGCCGCTCACACTGGGATCATCCTGGGACGGGTTACGGTACATCGGGAACAGCAATTTGCCGGCATTGTCCTGCGCCATCCAGCGCTCGTTGCGCACATAGCGGGTCTTGTAATGCACCTGCCCATCCTTGAAACGGAACATGCTGACATGGCCTTCACCATCGAAGGGAATATTGCCCTGACGCAGGGGAAACTGGGCGTCGGGACCAACCCGGTAAAAAGCACCACTGAGGCCCGAAGGAATCTCACCTTCGATTTCGCAATAACGCACGTCAATTTCAGCCTTGAATGAAGACGGTCCGTCACTGGGGGGTGGCCCACCGGCACCAGGAGGCGGCCCTCCAGCGGGTGGCTGCGCTTGTACAGTGTCCGTGACCAAGATAGTTGCAGCGCCGATCCCGGCAGCCGCGCCCAGCGCGCCGCCCACAAAAGTGCGTCTTGTCACAGTTAAAGAAGTGTCTGATGCGGGATCTGACGGATGATCATTCTTGCTCATGGGCTGCTCCGGCGAGTGTTAAGTTTTTTTGAAAAGTCTTTTTTTACTGATTTTTTTATTTTGGGGTAGCAGAAATCTGCTGCGCATCGTAGTCTAGCACTCCATTGCTTTAGACGGGGCGCCAGTGGTTTGTTTATGGAAAAATTACGGCAAGGTGT
>CAMDML010000053.1 GCA_945902215.1 Klebsiella pneumoniae
CCGCCAATTCACGCTACGCTGGCATCCTAGTTCAGCACAGACCCAGCACCCCACCATGACCGACGCCGAATTCCTCGCCACCTACAAAGCCACCCTTGTTCATATCGAAGAATGTATCGAAGCCGCGATTGTGGAGCACGATGCCGACATCGACTACGAATCCGCCAACGACATGCTGACCCTCATGTTCAAGTCCGGCAGTGTCGCGATCATTAGCCGCCAGAGTGCAGTCAAACAGCTGTGGCTGGCCGCAAGATCCGGGGGCTTTCATTTTAACTATCAGGATGACAAGGCGGATTGGGTCTGCACCATCAATGGCGAAACCCTCGTGGACATGCTGGGTACAGTCTGTCGCGAACAGGGTGGCATCACGCTCGGGTTCCGCTAATCCCGAACTGCCACACGATCAGTTACCCTGCCCCCGCCGCATTCCCCTATAATCCGCACCCTTCGCAGTCCGGGCACGCCGTTTCTTCATGATTACCCTGCAAGACATCACCCTGTACCAGGGACATACACCCTTGCTGGAAAGCACCAGCATTGCGATCTATCCCGGCCAGAAAGTCGGGGTTATCGGCCGCAATGGCACCGGAAAGTCCACGTTGTTCCGGCTGCTGATGGGCGAGATGGCGCTCGATGGTGGTGAAATCCTGATGCCTGATGGTCTGGCGCGCGCGCAGATGAAGCAGGAGACAGAGGCGTCTGATCGCAGTGCGGTGGATTATGTGATGGATGGCCACCAGCGTTTCCGCCAGATTGAACAAGAACTACGAGACGCCGAAAGCACGGATGACCATAACGCCATGGCGCATCTGTTTGCCGATATGGAACTCATCGACGGCTACAACATTCCCAACAAAGCCGAGAAGCTGCTGAGCGGCCTTGGCTTCGGGCCCGAAGAATTCGCCAAGACTGTTGCCGAGTTTTCCGGCGGCTGGCGCATTCGGTTGAACCTGGCGCAGGCGCTGATGCAGCCATCAGACCTCTTGCTGCTCGACGAGCCCACCAACCATCTTGATCTTGAAGCCACGCTCTGGCTGCGGCAGTGGCTGCTACGCTACGAAGGCACCGTGTTGTTGATATCGCACGATCGCCAATTTCTGGATGAAGTCGTGGGTCAAATCATCAGTTTTGAGAACAAGAAGCTGATCACCTATCGCGGCAACTATTCAGCCTACGAAGTGCAGAAAGCCGAGCGCCTCTCACAGCAACAAGCGGCCTTTGAAAAGCAGCAGGAACGCAAAGCCCACATCGAGGACTTTGTGCGCCGCTTCAGGGCCCAAGCCACCAAGGCCAGGCAGGCGCAGAGTCGCATCAAGGAACTCGAGCGCATGGTGGATATCGAACCGGCGCATGTCGATTCGCCGTTTCAGTTCCGTTTTCGCGAAGCAGTAAAAACGCCGTCAACCTTACTGACTTGCGAAGAGATCAGCGTGGGTTATCACCGAGCGCTGTTCGACAAGTTTTCGATCACGATCGCCAGCGATGCGCGCATCGGCCTGCTCGGCCCGAACGGGCAGGGCAAGTCCACGCTGCTGAAAACGCTGGTGGGGCAAAAGCCGCTGCTCGCGGGTGACATACATTATTCCGATCATCTGGTAATGGGCTATTGCGCCCAGCACCAGACTGATGTGATGGATCTGGATGCTTCACCGCTGCTGTTGATGCGGCGCCTCGATGGCAAAGCCTCAGAGCAGGAGTTACGCAACTTTCTCGGCTCCTTCGCGTTCAAGGGCGAACAAGTGGACAAGCCAATTCGTGATTTCTCCGGGGGTGAAAAATCCCGGCTCGCATTGGCGCTGGTCGCGTGGCAAAGACCCAACCTCTTGTTGATGGACGAACCGACCAACCATCTCGATCTTGAAATGGTGCATGCATTGACGCGGGCGCTGCAGGAATACGGCGGTGCCCTGATCCTCGTTTCGCATGATCGACATCTGCTCAACAACACTGTCGACCAGTTCCTGATCATCCGTGGCGGCAAGGTCGAGTTCTTCGAAGGTTCGCTGGATGATTATGAAAAACTGGTGATGGAAGGCAGTGCGGCAAAATCCGGCAACGCGGCACCGAAATCGAATGCGGCTGCCAAAGGTGGCAACGATCGCAAGGAGCAGCGGCAACATGCAGCGCGTTCACGCGACGATCTGAAACCGCTGCGGGATAAAGTCAGAAAGCTGGAACAACAATTGGAGCGCGAACACCAGAAGCTCACTGCCCTCGAACTCACTCTGGCGGATCCCGCGCTGTATGACGACAGCAATAAAGCGAAACTGGCGAAGTTGTTGCAGGATCAGGGCGCACTGAAACGCCAGATCGCCACCATCGAAGAAGGTTGGCTGCTGGCTACCGAAGAAATCGAAAACGCCTGAGCCGGAGCAGTCCGGTATACAAAGTGCGCCCCTAGGTTTATTCTCGACTCATGATCAAACGTTTTTATACAAAAGGCAGGCAACTGCTCGGTAGTTTGCGCAAGGCTGTTTCCCGGAACGTTTCCGGAGCGCGCAAGCCGGGGCCCTTGGACCATAACCTCATCCACGACCTTGCTGAGTACACGTCCTTTTACTACTCGATGCAAAGTGAGTACGCGCGACGCCGTGCCATTGAGCTCAACCTGATTGGCACTGGCGCAACTTTCGTTCATGACGGCTACTGTTATGTCTGCGGCTGCCCCTCCACGTTCATCAGCGATTTTCTGTATTCCGATGGCTCGGTGCTTGAAGGCAAAAAAGTGCCCAACTGGCGCGAGCGCGTTGTGTGTGAGGGCTGTCAGCTCAACAACCGCATTCGCGGGTGCATCCATTTTCTGGAGCAGAACATGAGCTGCACCACCGAGTCCTCCCTTTATATAGCTGAGCAGGCAACAACGCTCTACCAGTACCTGAAGGCGCATTATCCCAATTTGGTAGGCAGCGAATATTTCGGCGATCAACTTCCGTTCGGTGCCACTGATCCCAAAACCGGTTTTCGCAATGAAAGCGTCACCCAATTGACCTTTGCCGATGGATCGCTGGATTTCATGCTCTCTTTTGATGTGTACGAGCATGTGCCGGACTATATGGCGGCACTGCGCGAGTGTTATCGCTGCCTTAAACCGGGCGGAAAACTGCTCTTTACGGTGCCTTTCAACAAGGCTGCAACGCCGACTCTGATCAGGGCGCGCATCGATCAGGCTGGCAACATCGAGCACCTCTGCGAACCTGAATACCATGGCGACCCCATCAACACGGACGGCTGCCTCTGTTTTTACACCTTTGGCTGGGAGCTGCTGGCGCAACTCAAGGCGCTCGGGTTTAAAACAGCTCAAGCCCACGTGTACTGGTCGCGCGAATTTGCCTATCTTGGGCACGAATCAATTCTGCTCAGTGCGGAGCGCTGAACGCTGCTCCAAACGTGCCGCTTCCGGTTGTAAGCCCCCCCGTCCCCGGTTTATCCTCGCTGCAGAGCGGAACCTGTAATTCCACCGTTTTAAGCCCCAATTATCCGGAAATACCCTGTCATGAAGCGTTCGGTTTCAGGTTGGACTTTCTTTACTCTTGGCAGCGCCGTGTTCTGCGCGTCTTCCGTAGTGGCCCAGGATGCCGCGTTCAGTCCTGCGCGTGCAGAAAGCCTTTTGGCTGAGTACTGCAGCGACTGTCACAATAGCCAGGACTGGGCCGGTAGTGTGGCCTTTGATCTGCTCGATGTCGCGACTGTCAGCAAGGAGACCGCGGTATGGGAACATGCAGTGCGCAAGCTGCGCGGCAGGCTGATGCCACCACCCGGCAATGAGCAGCCTTCACAGGCTGACATCGACCTGATGATCGCATTTCTGGAAGGTTCGCTCGATGCCAATGCGGCCCGGCCGCAGGCTGGGCATGTGCCGGTGCAACGCCTCAACCGCAATGAATACGCACAAGTGGTCAAGGACCTGCTCGCGGTCGACATCGACACGGCTGAATACTTGCCGAGCGATATTGAAGTGGACGGCTTTGACAACATCGCCGCCGCGCTCAGCACCTCGCCCGCGTTTCTCGATCAGTACATTAATCTTGCGCGCGTCGTTGCGCGTCTCGCGGTTGGCGAACCAGTGCCGAAACAAGCCTTCACCTTCTACCGCACGCCAAGCGCCGCGCAGGACAGCTACCAGGAAGGCATGCCATTCGGCACGCGCGGCGGTATGCAGGTGACGCACAATTTTTCGGCGGATGGTGAATACAACATCAGCATACTTGACCTCGATGTGGGCCTGTATCCGCGCTCGGTTGAAACCCGGCACACCGTGGTGCTCTTGATCGACGATGAAGAAGTGTTTCGCGATACGATCGGCGGCGCTGAGGATTTAGCGCTCGTCAATAAAGGAGGTGCCCCGGCCAGTGCGCAAATCATGCAGCGCTTCGCGAAGATTCCTGTGCAAATCACGGCCGGGCCGCACCGGATTACTGCAACCTTCATTGAGCGCGCCAGCGTTGAAACCGACGATACCATTGGCGGCTTTGTGCCTTACGGCGGCTTTGCTTTTGAAGGCGAACTGCGTGTGCCGCGGTTACTCAATGGTCTCGAAGTCACGGGGCCGTTCACCTCCACCGGGATTTCACTCACACCCAGCCGCACGAAACTTTTTGTCTGTGAGCCTTCCTCAACAGAAAACTCCGAACAGGAAGCGGCCTGTGCGCGCCAGATCATTGGTAATCTTGCCACGCGCGCTTATCGCCGCCCGACTACGGCTACGGACATCGATCTGCTGCTGCCGTTCTTCGCTTCCGGGCGCGCAACTGCGGGCGGTTTCGATGCCGGCATTGAACAGGTGGTGACCGCTGTGCTGGCCTCACCTGATTTCCTCTATCGCGGGTTCTCCATTGCCAAGGATATCGGTGACAAGCAGGAGTTTGCGCTGAACGATCTGGAGCTGGCGACTCGCCTCTCCTTCTTTATATGGCGCCAGGGCCCGGATGCAGAGCTGTTGACGCTCGCAAGCGACGGCCGCCTGCGTAATGACGCCGTGTTGCAAGCGCAGGTCAGCCGCATGCTGGCCGATCCAAGAGCGGAAACCCTGGTCAACAACTTTGCACTGAAGTGGCTGAACCTTGATGACCCCCTCGCTGTCGATGTCGACCCGAACCTGTTCCAGGGCTTCCGCGCGCAGTTGCGCCTCGATTTTGCTGAAGAGCTGCGCTTGTTTCTGGGTAGCATCTTGCTCGAAGACCTTCCGGTACAAGAGCTGCTCAGTGCGAACTACAGCTTTCTGAACGATCGCCTCGCGCGCCACTACGGCATCGACACCGTGTTCGGCGCGCAATTCCGCCGGGTGGAACTGGCCGATGAACGGCACTGGGGCCTGCTTGGCAAAGCTGCTGTGTTGCTGCGTACCTCCTATGGCGACCGTACCTCGCCGGTGTTGCGCGGCGCCTGGGTGCTGGAAAAGTTAATGGGTACGCCGCCGTCACCACCACCGCCGAATGTTGTTACCGATCTGTCGGTACCTGCGGGCCAGAAACCAACGACTGTGCGCGCGCGCCTCGAACAGCACCGGTCCAAACCGGGCTGCAACCAGTGCCATGGTGTTATCGACCCGATTGGACTTGCGCTGGAAAATTACACGGTCACCGGACAGTGGCGGGATGTGGATGTGCTGGCAGACGCGCCTATCGACGCGAATACCGTGCTGCCGAGCGGGGTCGCCATTAACGGCCCCGTGGAACTGCGCGCGGAACTACAACGGCGCCCGGAACAGTTCCCGCTGGCGCTGACCGAAAAACTGTTTATGTATGCACTTGGCCGTGAACTGGAATATTTCGATATGCCGCAAGTGCGCGCCATTGTGCGTGCAGCTGCTGCCGATGAGTACCGCATGTCAGCGCTCGTTAGCGGCATTGTGCAGAGTCCTGCATTCCGTATGCAGGCGCTGCCCGAACAAAGCAGTGAAATTTCACCCCCAACTGTTGCAGAAACACTTGATTCAACACGATTTGTTTTAACGGATCAATAAAGCGGAGTAGATCATGCGCTACGTAATCTCAGTCTTGCTTCTGCTGCTTGGCACTTTATTCTTGCTGGGCGCCCCGGGCAGCTTTGCCCAGAGCGGTGCCAGTCTGGTCGACCTGATCCGTGCTGGAGATCGCAACGGCGCGTTGGCACTGATTCGACTCGGTACCGATGTCAATGCCGCGCAAGCTGATGGCGCCACCGCACTGCACTGGGCTGTACACAACGTTGATGAAGAACTGGTAGCACTGCTGCTGTCTCGCGAAGCCGATCCCGGCGTGATCAATCGTTATGGCGCCACGCCGCTCACCGAAGCAGTGCGCATCGCCAATGCCAATATGGTCCGCATGCTGCTTGAGGCTGGCGCTGATCCCGGCGCAACCAATGAAGATGGGCAGACGGCGCTGATGCTGGCAGCATCAACCGGTATCGTCGAGATTGCCCAACGGTTGCTTGATGCCGGCGCTGAGGTGAATGCCGTCGAAGAGTGGCGCGGACAAAGCGCGCTGATCTGGGCTGCCGCCAACGGGAATGGCGCCATGGCCAAATTGCTGATTGAACACGGGGCCGATGTCAGCATGCGCGCTGCTGCAACTGATTGGGGCAGCCAGATTACCGCCGAACCGCGCGCGCAGTATCGTCCTGCAGGCGGGCTGACACCGCTGCTGTACGCCGCACGTTCTGGCTGCATCGAATGCATCAACGCCATCCTTGACGCGGGTGCGGACATTGATCTGCCGACACCGGAAGCGGTTACGCCACTGATGGTCGCCATCGACAACTACCGTTACAACGCAGCGCAAGTGTTGCTCGAACGCGGCGCCAATCCGCATGTTTGGGATTGGTATGGGCGTACCGCGTTGTACATCGCCACTGACATGAATTCGTACGGCCCCAACCTCACCCGCGGCGGCGGTGAACTTGCCAGCGGTGCCACCGCGCTCGAGATCATGCGCATGCTGCTCGACGCCGGCGTCAACCGTGACCCGCAGCTGAACATGCATCGCCCCGGCCGCGGCGGCAACAGTGGCCGTTTTGTCGATGACCTGCTGACTACCGGTGCCACCCCACTGCTGCGCGCAGCCAACTCAGCTGATCTCGACGCGGTGAAGCTGCTGCTTGAATACGGCGCACAGGTTGATCTGCCGAATGTCATGGGTGTTACTCCGCTGCTCGCCGCCGCCGGTTTTGGTAACGCACGTGGTGTGCTGCGTGGCACCTTTGATCCGACCCAGGAAGAAATAGTAATACCGGTGTTGGACGTCCTGCTTGCCGCCGGTGCCGACATCACTGCGAAAGTGGCTGACACCACGAGTCACAATGCATGGATCGCGCGCATGAGCACCATGACCAGCCGCGAAGGCCACACGGTATTGTTTGCAGCGGCAATGCAAAACTGGAATTCGGTTGTTACTTACCTGGTGGAGAAGGGCGCCGACCTCACTGTGCTCGACGCCAACGGCAAATCATTGTTGGATGCAGTGAAGGGTCAGGCCGGTGGCCGCCTGGACCGGGCGGTGTCGCAGGAAACGATTGCGTTGGTTGAAAGCCTGCTGGCGAAACCGCAACAGTAACTAGTCGCGAGTACATTGGGAGAGATCAATTGAGAGCTTACCGGGACGAAGCACCCATCAGAGAAGACCGTCGAGGAGTTGTGGTAATCGCGGTTATCGCAGCTGTGGTTGTGTTGGGCGCACTGCTGTATTGGAGTTTGCGTGATAGCACAGACCCTGCGCCGGAAGCGCCGCTGGAGGTAGTGCGCGAGGTGGGCGCTGTTGCAGCGTCACCCTTGAGCGCTGTTGAGGTGGAGCTGCCGCTTGTACAAGAAGCTGCGGCGGATATCGGGGACTTTGCTGAGCGGCAGTTGGGCCCGCCCACAAAGACAGTCGGTGCCGGGGAGGCGCTTGTTGTAAACCCTGGAGGGGACAGTGCAACTCTGGTGATAGACGGTGAGCTTCTGGAAGAACTCGAAGCGGAAGCTGATGCGGCGACACCTGCAACACCCTAGTGCTTGCGCAGCAACAGCAGCCACAAACAAAAACGCCGGGAATTCCCGGCGTTTTCACGTTGAAACACAAGAAGCGCTTATGGCACGATCGGACTGCTGCGATCCACTGAAGAAGATTCCTGGCCGACCATCAGTTCGTGGGCGTAGTTGGCCTGTTGGCAAACGTATTCGAACAGTTCCACGCCGGGATTCCAGCGCAGGTTAAAGCCGCCTTCCCAGTTTGCGGTGTAGGCACCCGGATCATCGACAGTGATCTTGTAATCGATGATGCCTTCATTGATGCGGGTGAAGCGTTCAATCGTATGCAGCTGTTCGGTGTGCGGCAGGCCGCGACGGTCGAGCCAGAAGTCTTCATTGAAGCCGACTGAATCAACTACAAACGTATTGCCTTCCCATTTGCCGATAGCGTGTCCGTAGTTCGTGGGCTCGATGTTATCCGGATGTGCACGGCCATCCATGTAGATGGTGCGGTACGTGTGCGGACCACCGATGTCGAAAATGAAGGCGCGGCCAGCTTCTTCCATTTCCACGAATTCAACACCATAGGGTGTCAGGAATTGGCGCGCAGTGCCGGAGGCTTTGCAGCGGGCATGCGGTTCAAGTTCGTGGAGCTGGCGTGCGTCATACAACGCGCGCGCCCAAGGCTTGAAGGGCACAGTGTCTGCTGGTGAGATTGGGTCAGTGATGCCGAAAACCGGCGTCCAGACACCCTTGTCCTGCGGAGTAGCGCCTTGCAGTAGTACTCTGCCGTCGGCATTTACCGGTGCTGGACCAGGAGGCGGTGCGTTGGCACCAGGAGGCTGGGCCGCGACGCCCGCTGAAAAAGTGCGGGTGCTGCTGCCCGGCTGTTGCGTCTCGGAAGCGGGAGCCTGGGCCATAACGGAGCCTGACAGCAGCACTGCTGTAGCTAGGGCGGAAGCAAGCTGGGTCACACGCATATTAGTTGCCGCCGCCGTTGGCATTGTTGATGCTAGAGTCGGCATCGAGGGTTACGCCTGGACGACCGCCGGTAGCGGTCATTGTTACAGAGCGGGCGTTAACGCGATCGGAACCGTTGCGGGCCATAAAGCCATCGACAGAAATTTCAGTGCCGATCTGCAGGGTGTCACGGCGCCAGCCGGTGCGTTGCAGGCCGTGCGGCGGGCCCATTTCGGCGCCCCAGTTGCTCACTTTGCCGGTTTCCGGATCTTTGACATTCAAGTAGATCCAGACGTGCGGGTTGGTCCATTCCACCTTGGTGACAATACCCGTCAGGCTCTTGGGTTTGTCGCCATCAAATTCGGCAGTGAAGGAGTGGTGTGCGTAGGCTCCGCCGGCCAGCAGAAGCAGGCTTGCGGCAAGCAGTCGGGCGATAACGGTGATTTTCATGGCATCTATCCTCTGTATGAGAACTCTGTTTAAGACGAACTGTAATTACTGAACTCTTTAAACCCTTTCTTGGCCTTTCTTGGCTCTTCTAAATGCTTACTGGCGATTGTTCTGGCAGAAATGCACCGGCAGTTCTGTGCCGTCTACCCACTGCAGCGTCCAACTCGCGGACCAGGGCCGGGTGTAGGCGCCGAGGTCATTGATGGTGACGGAATATTCCAGGGTTCCTTCCGAGGAGCGGGTGAAGCGTTGCTCCATTTCCAGGCGATCAGTGTGTGGCAGGCCGCCGTTGGAAAACCAGAAGTCTTCATTGAAGCCCTTGGTGCTCACTACCAGCGTGCCGTCTTCCCAGCGGCCGGAAGAACGGCCGTAATAGAGCGGGTTGTTGTCATCACCAGTCACCAGCCCGGTTTCCCGGCCGCCCATATAAATGATGTGGTAATTGTGGTTGCCGCTGCCCACCAACGTGAAAATACGGCTGTTTTCTTTGTCTTCCAGCAATTGCATACCAAGGTCTGACTGATACTGACGCGGGCCCCCTGGCGGCTTGCAATTGACGAACATAGGATCGTCTTGCAGAGAGCGCTGCTGACGGTTCTTGTAGACGCCGAGCGCCCAAGGCTGGAGCGGTGCGACTTTCGCCGCATCATCGATGTTGGCGAGCAGGCCATATTCATCCATTTGCACTGTGACGCCGTCTTCGGCCAGAGCAGTTTCGCTGGGGAAGCCCCAGTAACCGTCTGCGCTGCCGCTGATCGTACCCAACGCGACCGAACCATCGGGCCAGCGTGGAGTAGGATTGGTGGATGCAGCGGGAACTTCATCGCTGACGCTGTACACGGCAGTGCCCCCCAGCATGACGCTGTCGCCCCAGACCTGACGAGTGCCGTTACGGGCAAGGATGCCTTCGATGACGATTTCATCGCCGGGTTTTACGCTGTCGTTCGCCCAGCCGTTCTGCCGCAAGATAATCGGGCTTTCCAATTCCACCGCCCAGTTCTCCACACCATTGGCGCCGGTGACATTCATGAAGATGTGGGTGTGTGGGTTGCGCCAGTCGACGGCAGTAACGCGACCGGTCATGGTGGTGGTAGCCGCGGGATCAAACTTTGCAGTCACCGGATGATGAGCTTGAGCCACAGGCTGACCGAGCGCGAACAGGCACAAGGTCAGAGGAGTGAAAAAACGGGATAGTTTCATGGGTGTCATCATGGCTTACTGTCTGACGATCTCGAAAGAGCCGGTGTTGCCACCATTGCTCCAGGTGCCGGTGATGGAGCGGTTCGGCAGCTCCAGACGGGCAAAAGTACCTTCCAGCACATAGCCGTCGGCTTCGATATGCACGGTCCATTCGTCGGCATTCAGGCTGGCAGTGTCGATTTCGATGTTGTCAGTGCCGGGATTGATGATGCCGGTGATGGCGTCGCCATCCCAGTTCATCACCATCAGCAGGCTTTCGCCAAGGGCATTGCCTTGCCATTCGCCGATCCACGAACCCTTGATCGGATGGCCTTCCTGGGCAAATACGGAAGACAGCATGCCGAGAGCCAAAGCCAGACAAAGGCCGTTTTTGATTGAAAATCTCATAGTTATTAACTCCCCTTCTTGACAGTTGGATGAGCCTACACCGCGGCCGATTTAGGGGCAAGCTGGGGCTGCAGAAACATTATGTAAGGATTGCGGATTTTCGCTTGTCGACATGGAATTCGGGTATTAGTCCAGCAACTTCCTGGCCCGGTCAATCGCTGCTCGTACCTGTGCTGGGGCAGTGCCACCGGTATGCATTCTTGCGTTCACCGAGCCTTCAAGAGTCAGCACCGCGAACACATCCTCGCCGATCGCTGGGCTGAACTGCTTGAGTTCAGCCAAGGTCAGCGCGCTCAGGTCGCGGCCTTCCTTGATGCCGAACGCCACGCTCTTGCCAACCACTTCATGGGCGTCGCGGAAGGGCACCCCTTTATTGACCAGATAGTCGGCCAGATCGGTGGCGGTGGCGTAGCCTTTCAGCGCCGACTGCCGCATCTTGTCCTTCTTCGGTTTGATCGCGGGCACCATGTCGGCGTAGGCCTTCAGGCAGTCCTTTACGGTGTCGAGTGTGTCGAACAGCGGTTCCTTGTCTTCCTGGTTGTCCTTGTTGTACGCGAGCGGCTGGCCCTTCATCAGTATCAAGAGGCTGACAAGATGGCCGGTTACGCGCCCGCTCTTGCCACGCACGAGTTCGGGCACGTCAGGATTTTTTTTCTGCGGCATGATCGACGAGCCGGTGCAGAAGCGGTCGGGCAGGTCAATAAAGTCGAACTGCGAGGAAGCCCACAATACGAGCTCTTCGGAGAAGCGCGACAGGTGCGTCATGATCAGGCTCGCGGCTGCGCACAATTCGATCGCAAAGTCGCGATCACTGACGGAGTCGAGCGAATTTTCAGTAGGTTTGTCGAAGCCGAGCAGTTGCGCCGTGAGTTCGCGGTTGATCGGGAACGTGGTGCCGGCCAAGGCAGCGGCGCCGAGCGGACACTGGTTCACACGCACGCGGCAATCTTGCAGCCGACCATAATCACGCTGCAGCATTTCAAACCACGCCATCAGGTGATGACCAAAGGTGACCGGCTGCGCAGTTTGCAAATGGGTGAAGCCGGGCATGATGGTGTCGGCTTCTTTTTCAGCGAGGCCAAGGATTCCCGCTTGCAATGCTCTGATGAGTTCGCCGACCGCGTCGATTTCATCGCGCACATACAAACGGATATCGGTGGCGACCTGGTCGTTGCGTGAACGCCCGGTATGCAGTTTCTTGCCGGCTTGGCCGATGCGCGCGGTCAATCGGCTTTCGATGTTCATGTGCACATCTTCGAGCTTCACTGACCATTCAAAAGTGCCGGCTTCAATTTCTGCCTTGATGCTGTTCAGGCCATCGACGATTTGCGTCAGTTCATCTGCAGTCAGGATGCCCGCTTTTGCCAACATGGTGGCGTGCGCGATCGAACCGCGAATGTCGACGGCATAGAGGCGCTTGTCGAAGGTCACCGAGGCGGTGAAGCGTTCAACGAAAGCATCGGTGGGTTCGGAAAACCGGCCACCCCAGGGTTTGTCCTGACTCATAGGGATCTCGTTTGGAGAGGAATATCAAGGCTCAGGATTATAGCAGGGGGATGTACAATGACGGCAGCACTTCAAAACGACCGCGCTCATGTCCAACAAGACCCTCCGCATAGCCACCCGTGAAAGCCCGCTAGCCCTCTGGCAGGCCGAATATGTTAAGTCCCGGCTCGAAACGGCCCATCCCGGACTGCGGGTGGAGTTGCTGCCGATGACGACGCGCGGCGACCAGATCCTCGATTCGCCCCTGTCACGTATTGGCGGCAAGGGCCTATTTATAAAGGAACTGGAAGTAGCGTTGCTCGACGGCCGTGCCGACATCGCCGTGCATTCAATGAAGGATGTGCCGATGGAGTTTCCGGAAGGTCTGGGGCTTGCGGTGATCTGCGAGCGCGAGGACTTCCGCGATGCCCTTGTTTCCAACCTTCATGACTCCCTCGATGCGCTGCCCAAGGGCGCAGTAGTGGGCAGCTCCAGTCTGCGTCGCCAATGCCAGATACGTGCGCGGCGGCCTGATCTTGTGCTGCGCGACCTGCGCGGCAATGTGAACACACGCTTGCGCAAACTTGATGAGGGTGAGTATGCGGCCATCATTCTCGCCGGTGCCGGCCTGATCCGCCTTGGCATGAAAGAACGCATCCGCCAGTTTCTGTCTATAGAAGTATCACTGCCGGCCGGTGGGCAGGGTGCGGTCGGTATTGAAGCGCGTATCGCAGACACAGCTACGCGTGAACTCTTGATTCCGCTGCATCACGAACTGACTGCGCTGTGTGTGCAGGCTGAGCGCGCGATGAACAAGAAGCTGCAAGGTGGCTGCCAGGTGCCGATTGCGGCATTGGCGCAGATCGACGGCAATGAATTGCATCTGCGCGGACTGGTCGGCACTGTTGATGGTTCGCACATCTTGCGCGGCGAAATCAGTGGCAACAAGCATCTGGCCGAAGATCTCGGCGACATCCTCGCCGAGGATCTGCTGCGGCAGGGTGCTGCTGCAATTCTGGAAGCACTCTGAGAACACGATGCCCACCTACACACCGCTCACCGGCAAAATCATCTGGCTGACGCGGCCGGCAGGGCAGGGCCTTGAATTGCGTGCGGAACTGGAAGCGTACGGCACCAGCGTCCGTATGCTGCCATTGCTCGACATCAAACCGCTCACGCCTTCGCCAGCTGACCGCCAAAAACTGATTGATCTTGATCACTACGACCTGGTGTTTTATGTCAGCACCAATGCTGCCTTGTTCGGGTTGGATGCGATCACGGCGTGGTGGCCGCAGTATCCCGAAGGCATTCGCAATTTCGCGGTTGGCCCTGGCACTGCAGCAGTGCTCGAAAAGCAGGGTCTCACAGTCAGCTACCCCCGCGAACGCATGAGCAGCGAAGCCTTGCTGGCGCTGCCCGAGCTGAAGAACATCACAGGCAAGAAAGCGCTTATCGTGCGCGGCGCCGGTGGCCGCGAAATCATTGCCGAGGGCTTGCGCGCGCGCGGCGTAACGGTCGATTACGCGGAACTCTACGAGCGTACCTTGCCGAACTACTCATCCGCTGTGTTGCAGGCCATGCTGCGGGACGCGGCACCGGACGCCATCGTTATCAGCAGCGCCGAAGCCCTCGACAACCTGCAAACCTTGTTTACCCAGACTAACCCCGGTTGGGCCGAGTTGCCGCTGGTGGTGTCGTCTCCGCGCCTGGCAGAACACGCCTACAAGCTTGGCTTTCAGCAAACCACGGTCATCGAAGGTGCAACCGATACGGCTATAATCGAGGGACTGTGGTCAGTGTTTGATAACGAGGCCTCCGTATGAGCGATTCTTCCGACAAGCCATTGGCGTCCTCCAATGCAGAAACTGAAGCAGCTTTGGCGCGGTTGGCGGCATTCAACAAAGGCAATGGAGGCAATAGAGAGACGACCAGTCGTTCAGGCGGCGCGGGTGCTTTGCTGCTGGGGATGATTTTTGTAGTGTTGCTGGTGGCTGTTGGTGGACTGGCCTGGTTGCAGTTTGCCCAGATGGATGAATTGACCTCACTGCGCAACGACTATACCGCGCTACAGCAACTCTCTGCCGGCAGCACAAACCAGTTTGCGGTGCTGCAGGAAGGCCAGCAGGAACTGAGCACAACGTTGGCGCAAGAGCAGACTGCAGCAAATGCCGCTCTTGCAACACAGGCGCAACAACTCACCTCACTCGAAAGCGAACTGGCCGGCACCCGGCTGCGGGTCAATAGCATGAATGCCGGCGGCTCGCCGCTGGCCGAAGCCGAAGTGCTGCTGCGCTTCGCCCAACAACGCTTGTTGCTGGCGCGCGACACGACCACCGCCATCGAACTCTTCCAGGCGGCGGATGAATTGTTAAGCGATATCAATGATCCACAGGTTGTTACTTTGCGCGAGGTTCTTGCGCGCGAAGTCGCGGAGCTGCAGGCTTTACCGATTATCGATGTGGCTGGACTGTTTGCGCAATTGAGTACCCAGGCTGTGCGCATTGAAAACTTTGCCGTGGTTTCCGCCTCTGCAGGGCAAGAAGGGATAGCAACGGTTGCCGTCGAAGCCGCTACGGCTGAAAGCGGCTGGTGGAACCGCCTGAAGCAAACGCTTGGCGAATACTTCGTCGTCACGCGCAACACCGAAACGATCAAGCCGCAGCTGGACACCGAAGAGCAGTACCTGATTCGCACGCTGGTGCAATTGCACATTGAGCAGGCAAAACTGGCACTGCTGCGCGCAGAGCCGCAGCTCTATCAAGCCGCATTGGACGAAGCACTGGCTACCAGCCGGCAATGGCTGAGCAGTACAGATGGCAGCTATGCCGAGTTCGTGGCAGCACTCGCTACCTTGCGCAATACCCCGATAGTGATTGAGATTCCAGGCGCGAACCAAACACTCACCGCGCTGCGCGAGTTGCCGGGAGCGGCTCCTCTTGCCCTTCCCGCTATACCACCGGACCCGGAACCGCTCCCTGAATCGGCAGAGCCTGTGGCTGCAATTCCCGCGTCGACCTCAGAAGAGACTCCTGAGGCGCAACAGTGATCCGATTATTTATATATAGTCTCGCGGCGCTTGGCATCGGCGCCGCGCTCGCACTACTGCTCGCAGCCGATCCTGGCTACGTGCTCATTAGTATTCGCGGCACCACGGTCGAAGCTACACTGGCAGCCATCGTTATAGCCTTGCTGCTGATAATCTTGCTGGGTATTACCCTGGTCTGGCTGCTGCGCCTGCTCAATCCTTTGCAGTTGTTTCGGCACAACTGGTTCGGCGGCAAGTCGACAAAGGGTTCTGCACAGGCTTTACAATTATTACTGCTCGGCCGCTGGCAGGAGGCTTACAAGATTTTTGTCGAGACCGCCGAGAGCGTGGCCACACCAGAGTTCAATTACCTGCTGGCAGCAGTAGCTGCGTACCAGCGCGGCGACCGGCCTTCATGGCACTGGTGTCTCGATCAGGCCGAACGCAAGTCGCCCGGTACCGCCCAAGGCATAAAAAGTTTCAAAGCGTTTCTGGAAGCGCGCTCAGGGCAGCAGGCACAAGCGCTCACCATTTTGCTCGCACTGATCAGACTCGCTCCGGCCAGCCCTTTCGTACTGACGCAGATCAAGGATCTCTACGTTGCACAAGGCCGTTGGGATGAACTCGCGACTTTGCTGCCCGAAATCGAAAAGCACAAAGTCGTAAATGCCGACGAGCTGCGCACGCTCACCGAAGAAGTACAAGCCCAGCATCTGGAACATGCCGCAGTCACCGGCGTCGAAAGTCTGCGCATGGCCTGGCACGATCTGCCGAAAGCGCTGAAGCAGAACGAAAAACTCTTCGGTGTTTATCTAAGGCAGCTGCTGCATTTTGGCCAAGATACCGAAGCCGGCACCTTGCTGACCAAGCAGCTGAAAACAGAATGGAGTGACAATCTCGTTGGGATGCTGGGTTTCGTCCACGTCCGCAACCCGCAAGAAGCGCTGCTGTTGATGGAAGCCTGGCTGAAGCAACGCCCCAACAATCCAATTTTACTGCTGACCCTTGGCCGCCTGAGCCTGCGCAATCAACTGTGGGGCAAAGGCCGCGAATATTTTGAACTCGCGCTGCGAGTAACAAACTCGCCGGAGCTATGCGCCGAAATCAACGCTGAACTCGCGCGCTTGTTGGAACACTTGGGAGAACACGACAAGAGTCTGGCTTGCTACCAGAAGGCATTGGGCATGATGAAATATCCGTTGCCTGACTTGCCTCTGCCGACAAAGCGCTGAAGAAATACAAAGGGTTCAGAGTAATTTTATTTGGCAGCTATCAGTTGCGATTCAAGCCGGGCGCCCGCTGCTTTGTTGGGCTGTATAAAAGTCGCTGGAGCAAGAATCAGAAGATCCCTAGATCTTCCCACAGCGCGTCAACGCGCTCTTTGACTTCCTTGCTCATCGTGATCGGCCGCCCCCACTCACGTGTGGACTCAGCCGGCAGTTTCGTCGTTGCATCAAAGCCCATCTTCGAGCCAAGCCCTGAAACCGGCGACGCGAAATCCAAATAGTCGATCGGCGTGTTTTCGATGCTGACAGTGTCGCGCACCGGATCCATGCGGGTGGTCATCGCCCAGATCACGTCCTGCCAGTTACGGATGTTGATGTCGGCATCCACAACGATGACGAACTTGGTGTACATAAATTGGCGCAGGAAGGACCACACGCCCATCATCACGCGCTTGGCATGACCCGGATATTGTTTGCGGATACTGACGATGGCGAGACGGTACGAGCAACCTTCGGGCGGCAGATAGAAGTCCACGATCTCCGGGTATTGCTTCTGGATAAGCGGCACAAACACTTCATTGAGCGCAACGCCGAGGATCGCAGGTTCGTCTGGCGGGCGGCCCGTGTACGTGCTGTGGTAGATCGGATTCTTGCGGTGCGTGATCGTCGTCACGGTGAACACTGGAAATTTTTCGACTTCATTGTAGTAGCCGGTGTGGTCGCCGAAGGGGCCTTCTTCAGCCATATCACCCGGATGGATCACGCCTTCGAGCACGATCTCGGCCGTGGCTGGTACTTGCAGCTTGCTGGTGAGGCAGTTGGCGACTTCGGTCTTGCTGCCACGCAAGAGTCCCGCGAACGCATATTCGGAGAGGGTGTCTGGAATCGGGGTAACGGTAGCGAGCGTTGTCGCTGGATCTGCACCGAGTGCAACTGCAACTGGAAATGGTTTGCCCGGATGTTCCTGTTGCCACTCGCGGAAATCGAGCGCGCCGCCGCGGTGTGACAGCCAACGCATGATCAACCGGTTCTTGCCGATTTTCTGCATGCGGTAGATGCCGAGGTTCTGGCGCTCCTTCAGCGGGCCGCGCGTAATCACCAGCGGCCAAGTCATCAGTGGGCCGACGTCATCAGGCCAGCAGGTTTGTATGGGGAACATGTCGAGATCTACGGCGTCGCCTTCGAGCACAACCTCCTGACACACCGGTTTGCTGACTTCCTTCGGCGCCATGTTTAGCGCCTGCTTGAAGATGGGAGCTTTCTCGAGCAGATCACGCCAGCCTTTCGGCGGATCGGGTTCTTTCAGGAAGGCGAGCAGTTTGCCGACATCGCGCAGTGATGCCACATCCTGTTGCCCCATCGCAAGTGCCACGCGCCGCACTGTGCCGAACAGGTTGCCCAGCACGGGCATGGTGGAGCCTTTGGGATTTTCAAACAGGAGAGCGGGGCCTTGCGCGCGCAAAGTGCGGTCGCAGATTTCCGTCATTTCGAGATACGGGTCGACCTGAACCGTAATGCGCTTGAGTTCGCCGGACTTCTCCAGCGTGGCAATGAATTCGCGCAGGTCCTTGAACATGAACCTGCGTTACTTGCGCTTCATCGACGCGAAGAACTCTTCGTTGGTCTTCGTGTCCTTGAGCTTGTCGAGGATGAACTCGGTCGCAGGCACGTCTTCCATGGTTGTCAGCAGCTTGCGCAAAATCCACATGCGCTGCAATTCGTCTTCGGTGGTCAGCAAGTCTTCGCGGCGTGTGCCGGAGCGACGCACGTTGATGGCAGGGTATACACGCTTCTCGGCCATCTTGCGGTCGAGATGCAGCTCCATGTTGCCCGTACCTTTGAATTCTTCATAGATGACTTCGTCCATTTTCGAGCCGGTGTCGATCAAGCAGGTGGCAATGATCGTCAAGCTGCCGCCTTCCTCGATGTTGCGCGCGGCGCCGAAGAATCGCTTGGGGCGTTCCAGGGCGTGGGCGTCTACACCGCCGGTCAGTACCTTGCCGGATGAAGGGACGATGGTGTTGTAGGCGCGGGCGAGACGCGTGATTGAGTCGAGCAGGATCACCACATCTTTCTTGTGTTCAACCAAGCGCTTCGCTTTTTCGATGACCATCTCGGCCACCTGCACGTGACGTGTCGGCGGTTCGTCGAAAGTAGACGCGACAACTTCGCCGCGCACAGAGCGCTGCATCTCGGTGACTTCTTCCGGACGTTCGTCGATCAGCAGCACGATCAGGCAGCACTCGGGTGAGTTGCGCGTGATGGCTTTGGCCATGTTCTGCAGGATCAAGGTCTTGCCGGCTTTTGGCGGCGATACGATCAAACCGCGCTGGCCTTTGCCGATCGGCGCGACCAGGTCGATTACACGTGAGCTCAGGTCTTCCGAGCTGCCATTGCCGCATTCGAGCTTGAGACGTTTGTTGGGGAAGAGCGGAGTAAGGTTTTCAAACAATACTTTGGTGCGGGAATTCTCGGGTTTGTCGAAGTTGATTTCATCGACCTTCAGCAGCGCAAAATAGCGTTCGCCTTCTTTCGGCGGCCGGATTTTGCCGGATATGGAGTCACCGGTGCGCAAGTTGAAGCGGCGGATCTGGCTGGGGGATACATAGATGTCATCGGGGCCGGCGAGGTATGACGCATCGGCCGAACGCAGAAAACCAAAGCCGTCTGCCAGAATTTCCAGTACGCCGTCACTGTGGATGTCTTCGCCGTTTTTGGCGTGGCGCTTCAGCAGCTGGAAAATAATGTCCTGCTTGCGGGTACGCGAGACGTTTTCAATACCCATTTCTTCTGCAGTCTGCAAAAGTTCCGGAATCGGCTTAAGCTTCAGTTCGGTTAAATTCATGGCTTTTATAGTGTTAATGGGCAGGGACCTGCACGTTGGGGGGAGTGATTAAGTGAAGCCGGGAGGAGCTTGAATCGAGTTTGCGTCTAAAAGTTGTTATCAAAAAAAGTAGTTGTTGGAAATTTGTTATTGGAATGTCGTCTGAAAGCTGGTTGCAAACAGTCCCGGGAAACAGCAAAAAGAAAATGCGTAGGGGAGGTTTGCGAACTACTTTCTGATTTGTTTGCTTTGGGAAAAGGTGCCGAAGCGACGAGCAGGGCTTTAATCTAGCACCGTGAAATCATGCTGTCTAGCAAAAATTGGCAGCTTTTTTCGCCGATGAATGACCATTGGTGGGCCGTTACTGCAATCCCGACCGCAGCCGGGATGCAGGGTAAAAACGGCGGAAATGCTGGGCTTTTAGTTGCTTTTAGTTGCTCTCAGCTACCCAGGTAGCAGTTCAGATCGTGCTTTCGATAAATGCGGCCAACTGCGATTTGGACATCGCACCCACCTTCTTGGCCTCGACATTGCCGTTCTTGAAGATGATCAGCGTTGGTATGCCTTTGACGTTGTATTTGGGCGCGGTGGCGGGATTCGCATCCACATCCAATTTGCAAATACGCAGTTTGCCGGCGTATTCCTCAGCCAATTCGTCAAGCACCGGGGCAATCATTTTGCAGGGGCCGCACCACGTCGCCCAGAAATCCACGAGAACCGGACCGGAGGCCTTCAGGACTTCGTCTTCAAAATTGGCGTCAGTGACATGCTTCAGATGTTCGCTCATAGGGTTACCTTGCTTTGATTGGATTCGTTCAGATGTGCGGCTGGCGGGATTCGACAGGATTTCACAGTGCAAATGATAAGGTCAATGAATGAGGAATCAAGTGGCAGAGTCATCGAAAACGGGCATTGATGCCAAAGGTTTCAACGATTAGCGCATCATTCAGCGGCTCACTGCCCCAGTTTTTGCGCCAGTGTGCGGGCGAAGTAGGTAAGAATGGCATCGGCCCCGGCGCGCTTGATGGCAAGCGTGGATTCGAACATCACCTTGTCCGCATCAAGCCAACCTTTTTCAAACGCGGCCATGTGCATCGCGTATTCGCCGCTGACCTGGTACACAAATGTGGGCACACCGAATTCATCTTTCACCGCTTTGACGATGTCGAGGTAGGGCAGCCCCGGCTTGATCATTACCATGTCAGCGCCCTCCGCGAGGTCGAGCGCAACTTCGTGCAGTGCTTCGCGTGCATTGGCCGGATCCATCTGGTAATTTTCTTTCGTGCTCTTGCCAAGGTTGCCGGCTGAACCCACCGCATCACGGAAGGGGCCGTAATAGGCCGACGCATATTTGGCCGAATAGGCCAGTATCCTGGTGTTGATGTGGCCCGTGGTTTCGAGCGCAGTGCGGATCGCGCCGATGCGGCCGTCCATCATGTCGGAGGGCGCGACGATGTCAGCACCGGCGGCGGCATGCGACAGCGCCTGCTTCACCAGGACTTCGGTGGTGACATCGTTGAGCACGTAACCACGCTTGTCGATGATGCCGTCCTGACCGTGGGTGGTGAACGGATCAAGCGCGACGTCAGTGATTACTCCCAACTCGGGGCATTTGTCTTTCAGAATTTTGATTGCGCGTTGCGCCAGACCGTCCGGGTTGTAAGCTTCGCGACCGTCCAAAGACTTGGCCGAGGCATCGGTGACTGGAAACAGGGCAATTGCCGGGATGCCCAGCCTGCGGATTTCTTTAGCGTCTTTGGCGAGTTGGTCGAGGCTGAGGCGTTCGATGCCTGGCATCGACGCCACCTTCTGCCGTTGCCCTTTGCCTTCAACCACGAATACCGGAAAGATCAGGTCGTTCGGCGTCAGCACGGTTTCGCGCATCAGCCGACGGCTGAAATCATCACTGCGCATGCGGCGCATGCGGGTCTGCGGAAAGCGGCGGAGGTAAGAACTGTTGTTGGATGAAGCGGACAAAACGCACACCTTTAACGGAAAACCGGGCGGCCACTGTAAAACGAAGCTGGTCTCAAGTCCAACGGCGGGGGTGCGAGCACAACTCCAGCAGCTGTTCTTCCAGGGCGAAACGCAACAGCAAACGGCGGCTCAGCCGGACCAACAATTGCCTGAACGCTTTAGTCAGTGCCCCGGTAGGCGCCTGCTCATAACGGTCGTTGAAACCCAGCACCGCATCGGTTGAGCTGCCAATGCTGTGAAAGAGGTGCTGCAAGAGGGTGTGTAATTCCGGGTCGGGGCGCAGTTTGCGCGGGAGCACGCGGCCATAGATTTCAAAGTGACCCGTTGAGACATAGTCGATCAGTTCGGTGCAGAGCGACCGCACGGCCTGAGTCTGTTCCAGCTCGGAGTTGATCGCGGAATAGCTGTCGGCGAAGCGCTGCGGTTCGTCACTGAGCAGTTGCACCAGCAATCGGCGCACTTTAATACGCTGCAGCCGCCATTTGTCGATGAGAACCGGCAAGACGGTCGGTGAGCTTTTGGATGTTGCCTGGTTGCGTGTAGCAAGCTGAGCATGTGCCATGTCTGTCGCGTCCGTGTGTGAGAATTTTCTTCTCTGCTTCCCTGCTTCTCAGCACTATAGAAGAGCTTTCACAAACGCGCCAAAAAATTTTCGCCAGGAACAAAAAAAGTTATTTGCGGAGGAATTGCCAGATACCCGTAACGGCAATCATCGCAAAGCCAACCAGCGCCCACTCGGGAATGCCGAGACCGATGACGGGATCGACCCAGACAATTTCGGCGCAGTTGCCGTCGCCGGCGAACATGACTTTCAGCGTTTCCGCCAACGGAAACTCTTCCAGCATGTACCCGAGACTCGGGCCGCAGGCAGGAACCTGGTCTTTCGGTAGATGCTGCAGCCAGATCTGGCGCATTGCAAAACCGCTGCCGGCCACAGCCAGCACCGCGCTCGCAATACCATAGATGCCAATACCTTTCCCTTGCGGGTTATGAAAGAAAGCGGCGAGCGCAACAAGCCCCGCTGCGCTGAAGAACACGCGCTGCATGATGCAGAGCGCACAGGGCTCAAGCCGCATTGAATACTGCATGTAATACGCGATGCCCATCATGGCCGCGCAGAACAGGAAGATGTACAGGTTGACCAAGCGTTTGCCCAGATAAGCCATCATGACTCAGCCCTCATTCAGTTTTTTCAAATAGGTGGCGAAGTCCGCCGTATCACTTTGTTCCATGGCCGCCTGCTCCCCAGCGGATGCGGTACTCATGCGCTGGAATTCAGCGCGGGTTGCGGCAGGCAGTTGCAAGCCGCGGAAATAATCGCTGCTTGCCAGCGACTGGTTCATCGCGAAGCGGAAGTAACCGGTCTTCAGTTCGCGCATGCGCTGCAGCACCATTGCCGAAGGGGTCAGTGCGCT